>DUUU01000110.1 GCA_012841485.1 Armatimonadota bacterium | reverse complement strand
GGACCGCACTGCGCCCTCGGTCTCGACATGCTGAAGGCACACGGCATCGCGTGCGCGGCAGCGCGCGCGCATGGCGGCATCGTGGCGCCGCCTGATTACTGGCATATCCATGAGCTGGGTGGCTACGCCATCTGGTCCGAAAAGAACGTCGGCGAATGCGAGCGCACCTGGCTCACCGCGCTGCCGCCCTGGCAGCATTTCAAGAATGTGCTCTACCAGATTCGCACCGCGGACGCCCACGGTTTTCACGCCTGCATTCTGCTCACCGGGCATTACGGCCCCAACTGGCAGGATCTGAAGAGGATGGTCGAGCTGGTGCAGCCCCATGTGGGCACGCGCCTCTACGCGCTCCCGGACTGGGAAGCCAACGTGCCCGGCTTCGATAACGACAGCAAGAGCGGCGGTG
The DNA here is from genome assembly GCA_012841485.1 of Armatimonadota bacterium. The sequence continues at coordinate 32,914 of DUUU01000110.1, read as the reverse complement.
ATCACGCCGGCAAGGTGGAGACCTCGCTCCTCTGGGCGCTGAATCCAGAGTGCGTGGATCTTTCACGGATGCCTGCGGAAGGGACGCCTGGAACGCACTTCGCCATGGGTGCGACCGCGCGCCTCTCCAATCGCCGGACAGGCGAGCGCATGGTCGAGGATGAGGTGCGCTACCTTGGGCAAAAGGCGCGCGAGCTGCTAGAAGCCTACGAGCGCGAGAAGCCGGCGCACACGCTGCGCACCTTCGCCCAGGTCGAGGCGCTGTGGGAGAGTGCAGTGCGCCCCCACCTGAAGGAGTTCATGACCCTCCAGGATTCGTGGAGTAACCAGGAGCCGCCCTCCGAGAGCAGCCGCTGGCACGAGAACTGGAAGGTGCGGGAAGTCTATTGATCCGCAGGGTGCTCTTGCTCGCCTGCCATTTGTGACTGCCTGCCGGCCTCATAGAGGAGCACGCCGGCGGCTACGGTGACGTTGAGCGATGAGGGGCCGCCTGGGGCCATGGGCAGCGAGACAAACTCGCTTGCCTCGGCACGGGCGGCCTCCGTCATTCCGTTCGTCTCGTTGCCGACGACCACGACCAGCGGCCGGCGCGAGAGCGCGCCGGCGTAGAGCGTCTGAGGCGCTCGCGCCGAGCTGGCAATCACGTGGAAGCCGCGTTGGCGCAGCGACCGGAGGGCTGCCGGGAGATCGGGAGCCAGGCAGATCGGCAGGCGGAGGATCGAACCGGTGGAAGATCGCACGGCCGGGCGAGAGTACGCCTCGGCGGAATCCGCGGAGAGGAGTAGCGCCGAGCAGCCCGCGGCCTCGGCGGTGCGCACCAGGACGCCGACGTTGCGCGGGTCCTGGATCTCTTCGCCGGCCAGGATCAGCGTTTGATTCCCCCCAAGCGATTCGAGGGTGCGCCGACGCTGCCGGACCACGCAGATCGCGGTGACGGCCACCTCATAGCTGGTACCCACCAGTTTGTGGATCAACCCCGAGCTCACGACGTAGAGGGGGATGCCACGCGCCGCACATCCGTCGGAGAAGCTGCCGGCTTCGTCGCGAGTGGCAAAGACACTGAGCACCTCCGCGGGGGACGCAAGCGCCTGGTGGACGAAGTTGGCCGTCTCGACGAGGTAGAGTCCACTCTGCATCCGTTCGGCGGGGCGCGTCAGCGAGAGAGCGTGCTTGTAGGCGGGATGCTTGATCCCATCGATGACTTCCATATCGGATAGAGATTCGTGGTCCGGGAGAGCCGCTCCTGCGCTATGCGGCCGATGGGGTGCCTGGCACGAAGAGCGCGTACGTGGGATTTGCTCCCTGATTCGCTTGACACATTTGGGCGGGATGCCCTATAATAGCCCTGTTGCAGAGAGGTGCGCGCGTTGGCGTGCGTGGTTCTGATTCGGCGGATGCGAGCTGCTATCGCCGGCAGAGTGCGAACGATCAAGCGTGGCGCGGGAATGCTAGGTGCGGGTAGCGAGCCGGGAGAGTCTTGAGTGCCCTCGTAGCTCAGGGGATAGAGCTGGGGCTTCCTAAGCCCTGAGTCGGGGGTTCGAATCCCTCCGAGGGCGCCAGCATCGGACTCATCGGTTTCGAGAGTCGCAGCAGTCCTCTGGCGATCACCGCGTTCGTTCCGCGTCAAAGGTCCCTCCGCAACTGCGGACGGGGCTTTTTTTGTGCGTGGTGGCGGAGGATCCCCCACCGCGGCGTTCCCGCGATACTGAACCGTGTCTCTGCCCATCGCAGGCGCGCGGCTGCCGGGTCTCCACCATGCCATCACGGAAGGCAGGCACCGGAGGGGTGTGTGCCCGGGGGAGAGACGCGCGGTGCAACGATATGGCATGGGCCTTGCCTGGGCAGGTCATCCGCGGACCTACACCAGGCACCTGTGCATCCGCCTCTGGATCCCCCTGGGGATCCGAGGGGGGCAGTCGGACGGCATGATGCCGCTTGAGATGACCTAACGAAAGGATAGAGCAATGGCGAAGGGTGACGAGGGCAAGAAGAGCAAGAACTCCCGCATCGGCGATGGCAAGGCGAACATCTGCCGCGAGTGTGGCAAGCCGAGCAAGCCGGTCCTCATGCTTGATGGTGGCAAGAAGCGCCTCGTGCTTACCTGCCACGAGAAGGTCTGAACAAAAGACCGGGGAGTGTTTCTGGGAAGAGGGAAGGCGGTGGAGGCGCTAGAGCGCATCCCCTCACTGCCTTCCCTCTTTCGTTTGGCCGCAGCACGCGCTTTGGACCAAGACTACCAATCGTCCTCGTCCATCTGCTCCCACTCCAGATCCTCGGGCAGGAGTCCGACGCGATCGGGGTGGCGCCTCTCCCATTCCTCCTTGGCCGCTCGCGCCAGCTCGTCCGGGTCATACATGGAGGCGGTGACCTCCACATACTCCCACCGCTCACGGCCGAGGTCATCGGTGTAGGGCACTTGTGCTCGATACCGAGGCATCGCAAGCCGCTCCTTTCATACCGCCAGAATCCTGCTTCCCTTCCCGTCCCGCACAACGCAGGCCAATCGGGCATGGGCGTTGGCGTTGACGCTGCCCGGGGGCCGTGGTAGAATGGCCAGGCAGGCCGGGTGCGCGCCGGCCGAGAGGGGAACGTGTGGCTGTGAGCAGCGAATCGGGAACGCTTTTCGTCGTCGCGACGCCGATCGGCAATCTGGAAGACATCACTCTGCGCGCGTTGCGCGTCCTGAAGGATGCGGATCTGATCGCCGCAGAGGATACCCGCGTCACCCGCAAGCTCCTCGCCCACTTCGACATCCACACGCCACTCACGTCGTATCATCAGCATACGGAGGCGCGGAAGGTGGAGTGGATCGTGGAGCAGGTGGCCAGAGGCCGGCGCGTGGCTCTCGTCTCCGATGCCGGAACCCCCGGCATCTCCGACCCCGGAGACGAGTTGATCACAGCCTGCATCGAGGCGGGCCTTGACGTGGTCGTGGTCCCCGGGCCGAGCGCCGTGATCGCGGCCCTCGTCGCTTCGGGGTTGCCGGCGCGCCGTTTTGCCTTTGAGGGTTTCCTCCCTCGCGCCGCGGGCGAGCGACGGGCCCGCCTGGAGGCACTCCGCAGCGAGGAGCGCACCCTCCTCTTCTACGAGGCCCCCTCGCGCGTCCTCGCCACGCTCGAGGCGATCTACCAGGTGTTGGGAGATCGGCGGGTGGCCGTGGCTCGCGAGATGACCAAACGCTTCGAGGAGGTGGTGCGCGGGCGGGCGAGCGAAGCCCTGGAGCACTTCCGCGAACACCCGCCCCAGGGCGAGTTCGTCCTGGTGATCGGCGGCGCGGTGCCCGGCGAGGCGCCGCCGCCGGCGGAACCAGCGATGTCCCCGGAGGAGGACATCGCCGAACGGGTTGCCGCGGGCATGAGCGAGCGTGATGCCATCCGCGCGGTGGCCACCGAGCGCCATCTCCCCCGGCGGGAGCTATACGCGGCGTGGGTTCAACGCAAGCGGGGTGGGTAGCGAGCGCAGGCGCCGGCGCGCATCGATGCTCCCCGGCTCAGATCGGTGACGGGGAGAGGGAAGCACGGAAAGCATCACGAGGTGTTCACCGGCGCTCCCGTGCGTCCCGGTTGGCCGCGCTCTCTCGCGGAGTCTATCCTCAGGAGTGGAACATCTGCGTGGCGTAGTACTCGCCGCTTGGCGCCTGGTAGACGCCGACGCCGATGGCGCGGTAGTCACTGGCCAGGATGTTGGCGCGGTGCCCTGGGCTCTTCATCAACGAGCGGTGGCCAAGGGCGACATCACGTCGCGAGCTGTAGAAAAGGTTCTCACCCACGGCGCAGGTGAAACGCCGAGAACCCAGGGCGACGGCGTAGCGCTCGATGGGCGAGCGCAGTCCGCGCACCGGGGAATAGTGGTCGAAGTAGCCTAGCTCCGCCATCTCGCGGCTGTGCTGGCGTGCCGCGGCCGTGAGAACCGGGTCGACCGTGAGCGTGCGGAGGCCGCGTCGCGCGCGCTCCTCGTTCACGAGGCGCACGAACTCCTTCTCATCGCTGGAGAGGATGGCGGTCGTCGTCATCACGCGAGCCGGCTTCCTCGTCGCGTCAAGGCGACTGCTGCGATAGGTCTTGACGCCCGTGCGCCGCGGATGCTGGGCGGCGGTTTTGGCCTGGCGCCGGGCTTTCATCCAAGCAGAGGGGCACGCGAAGGAGCTCCCAAGGCGGGGCGTGAGGGCGTGATTCTGCCTGGCCTCCCGCGTAGGGCTCGCGGTGGCATGCACGAGTGGAAGCGCGAGAAGGATGGCGAAAAGGGATGGCGCTCGCTTCACAGTGGCGGTGACTCCTTTCAACCAGATCCACGCGCCCCCGATCTCCTGCCGAGCGACGGCGTTCAAAGCCGGCACGGTGGCACTCTGTCAGATGGAAGCGTCGCGGCTCCACGTGGTTGTTGCGGCTGCCCGCAGTACCCCACGCGGTGGTGTTGTGATTTGGTTGCGGCCTATATATTTAGGACGGCAAGAAACACTCTCAGGTTCGCCTGATGGCAAGATCAGAAAGCATGGGCACGCACGCTTGAGGTATTCCTCTGGCCAACGAGGGCTGATGCCGTTCGCCCGACGCCCCTTGACAGTCGATCAAGAAAGGGGGTACAATCCGGGTGCCGATAGACCTAGCGACTGTAGCGCACCACGAAGGGTGATGCTGTGACCGTGGACCTACCTGCTGAGCCTTGTGAAATCCGGATACCGGCCCGGCTGCAGCATGTGAGCAGCGTACGTCGCGCGGTGATGGAGACCGCGCGTCGGGCCGGCCTGTCGCAGGTGGAAGCGGGCGATCTCCTGCTCGCCGTCTCGGAGGCGTGCAACAACGCCATTCAGCATGGCGCGGGCAACATTCCTGGCGCCGAGATATCCGTCCGGGTTCTGACCGAGCCGGGCGGGGTTCATGTGGAAGTATCGGATCCAGGGGCGGGCTTCGATCCGGGCGCCCTCTGGGAGCCCCGCTCTGAGACTCCTCACGGACGCGGCATGCTCCTGATGATGCAGCTCACCGATAAGGTCGAGTATACCTCGGATGGGCATGGCACGACCGTCAAGCTCAGCAAGCACGCCTGCGCTGGTGAGGAGTGGGAGGCCGAGGATGGCGCCGGAGGGGCTGGAGGCCGCAGGCGCAACCGTCTCCGGTATGTCTTCGACGTCTGCCGCACGGTGTCCGGAACCCTGGAGCTCCCGCGCATCCTCGCGGTTGTCGCCGAGCGCACGGCGAGGCTCTTTGGCGTGGCGCGGGCCCGCGTCTTGCTGCATGATCCCCAGCGCCGGACGGCAACCGTGGCGGCGTCGTGGGGCGAGCGTGTCCGGGTGCGCACCGAAGCGGGCAACACGCTGGCGACACGTCAGGCGATCTACGTGGCGGGCGAGGAGACTCAGGTCGGCGACTTAGAGGCGCGGCCAGAATCCGAGGTGCAGGGGCACGTGGTGCGCTCCTCCATCTCCGTGCCCATCGTCTCGCGCGGTGAGGTGGTTGGCTCCATCTACCTGGACAACTTCCAGCGGCGGCGGCGCTTCACCAACTCGGATGTGATGGCTTTGCGTGCCATTGCCGCTCAGGCCGCCGTTGCCATTGAAAACGCGCGTCTCTATCGCGAAGCGCAACGGCACGTTGAGGAGCTGGCTGCCATCGGCGAAGTCGCCCACGAGCTGAACGCCTCGCTGGATCTCGACCACACGCTGCAAACGATCCTCGATAAGACGAAGGATCTGCTGGGGATCGAAGTGTGCGCCGTGATGCTTCTGGATGCCGAGGGCTACCTCAGCGTGCGCGCTTCCTGCGGAATGACCGATGAGTACATTGGGCAGCAGCGCGCGTTGCTGGAGGAGAGCCCGCTCGCGCGCGCCATCACGGAGCGCCGTGTCATCGCAGCATGGGACCTGCGCTCGTATGATGCGTCGCGCGGCGTCTATGGAGGCGTGGTCTCGGCCGCAGCCGCGCCGATGATGCTGCACGACCGCCCCATCGGCACGCTGAACATCTACACGCGAGAGCGCTACCGCTTCAGCGAGGATCAGCTCCGCGTCTTGCGTGCGCTCGCGGATCATGCGGCCCTGGCGGTCCACAACGCCGGTCTCTATGAGACGAGCCAGCACGCTCGCGCTCAGCTCGAGACGTCGATGGCTCGCACCGGAAGCGCACTGCACGTCGCCAGCGAGCTGCACGAGGTGATCCGGCTCGTGGCGGAGCTGGCGGCCCAGGCGCTGGGCATGGATGGCGGCGCGCTCGTGCTCACGGATATGGGGATTCTGGCCGGCGCGGGCGAGCCGTCGCTGACCAGCGAGGATGCCGCCGCCGTGCGAGCGTTGCAGGATCTCGCGAGTGAGGTGGCGACCAATGGCGAGCCGCTGGCGCTTGGCGACGTCCGCGAGCGGCCACAGGGGCACATCCTCCGACCGGCGGGAATCGCCTCGTTCCTCGCGGTCCCGCTTGCCACTCAGGAAGGGCTCCGCGGAACGCTGTGTGTCTATGCGCGTGTTCCCCGCGCGCTCGGGGGGCGCGAGGTGGCGCTCCTCCGCTCCTTTGCTGGGCAGGCCGCGATTGTGATCGAGAACCAGCGCCTGCTTCAGGATACCAACCTGCGCCTGGAGGAGCTGGGCACTCTCCTCGAAGTAGGTCAATCGCTTCTCTCGCGACTTGATCTGGAGGTAGTGCTCGACCGCATCATTGAGCACGTCTCCCGGATCATGCATGCTCAGGTCTGCTCCATCCTGCTGGTCGACCGCGATGCCGGTGATCTGTACGTGGCCGCGTCGCGCGGTCTCGATGTCCGCCATGCCGGTCGCTTGCGCATGCCCTACGCGGAGGGCGTGATCGGCACCGTCCTGCGCGACGGGTGCCCGCGTGCCATCGCGGATATTCGCCGGCACTCCGAGTTTGTCTATCAGGATATCACGGCGGGGCAGGGGTTGCGCGCGCTCCTATGCGTGCCGCTGGCCACTCCCACCGAGGTGCTCGGGGTACTCAACGTCTACCGCACCACCGTCCACCAGTGGTCTGATACGGAGATCAAGTTCCTGAGCGCCCTGGCGACCCAAGCCGCCATCGCCATCCAGAACGCGACGCTCTATCAGCACGAGCAGCAGGTGGCGCAGGCGCTGCAAAAGGCGTTCGTGCCCGCGCGCCCGCCTGCCGGCTCCGCGGTTGAGATCGGCCGGGTTTACGTCCCGGCTGGCGAGCATGCTCAGGTCGGGGGCGACTACTACGATTTTATCCCCCTGGAGAACGGCCGGCTCGGGATCGTGATTGCCGATGTGAGCGGAAAGGGCCTGCGCGCGGCGACGGCGACCGCGATGGGGAAGTACGTCCTGCGTGCCTATGTGCTGGAGAATCCCGCTCCGGGCGATGCCGTGGTGCGCACCAATCACGCGTTGTGCCACCAGCTCCAGGAAGATGGCGCCTTCCTCACGCTCTTCTACGCGCTGTGGGACCCGCGGGCCTGCCGCCTGACCTACGTGAACGCCGGCCACCCCCATCCTTTCCTCTGGCGCCGTGCGACGGGCGAATGCGTTCCGCTCTGCTGCCCCCGCACGATGCTCCTTGGCATCCTTGCCGACGCTCAGTTTGCCGAGAAGAGCATTGCCATAGCTCCCGGCGACGTGCTCCTGGCGTTCACGGACGGCGTGAGCGAGTCGCGTCGGGGTCGCGAGTTGTTCGGAAAAGAGCGAATCCGAGCGGCATTCGAGCAGGTGGTGAATCAACCGGCTCAGGTGATCGCCGATGAGGTCTATCGGTGCGCGTGCGAGTTCCGCGATGGCTCCCCAGTGGATGATATCACGGTGCTCGTGGTGCGCTTCGGCGGCGGCCCGGCCTGATCGGGCGTGACGACCGAACCCGCGAGGATGGCGCCTCTCCCCGAAAAAGGGGCACCCGAGCGTCGGCTGCAGCGGGCGCGGGCCAACCACCTGAACGCCGCATGGAGGTGTTCCGCTCTCCCTTGCTTTACCCAAAGACCCCTCTCCAGCCTCTCTTGCGCCGCTGTGCATCGCGCCGCGCGGCACAGGAGTACCTCAGCGCGCGGGCCTACCGGTGCCGGTCGGTGGCGCAACGCGAGAAGGGCCGGGGGACGATGAGCGAGAACCTGAAGGCGTGGCACGGCCGGCTGTCCGGCGGTGTTGCCAAGAGAGGGGCACGTCTCGTGCGCTATCCGTCCGCAGCCGGCGGGCTGTCTGACCGGATGCGAGCCGGAAGCCGTGTGCGTGGAAAGGCCCTCGTCCCTCGCGAGGGGCATGGGCCTGCCGGGTGCGGGGTTGAGCGACGAGGGTGCATGGGCGAGGGGAGTACCTCCGCCCTTGATCAGACACTCCTGGAGGAATCACATGGGGCTTGGTGAGCGTGAGCAGACGCTGGTCTTGATTAAGCCGGATGCGCTAAAGGTATCGCTGACAGGGTATATTCTCTCGCAGTTCTCGGAGTTTCATACCGGGTTGCGCTTCGCCGGGTCGAAGATCGTCCACGTCAGCCGCATGATCGCGGAGGAGCACTACGCGGAGCACCGGGGCAAAGGCTTCTATCCGTCGCTGATCGACTACATCATGGGCCGGCTTCACTACCCGATGGAGCCGGAGAAGCGGCGCGTCATCGCGCTGGTCTATAGCGGCCCGGATGCCATCCGGAAGGTGCGCCAGATTACGGGGCCCAACAATCCGCATGTCGCCCGAGACGATGCCCCAGGCACGATCCGCGCGCTCGGCACCGTGGTTCCTATCAAGGACGCGGAAGGGAATGTGGTTGGTGACCGCATGGACAACCTGGTCCATGCCTCTGCCAACGAGGCCGACGCGGAGCGGGAGGTCAAGCTCTGGTTCCGTCCGGACGAGATCATGCCCTACATGCGCGCCTACCCGACCGAGGTGGCGAGCAAGTGCTACTTCTACAAGGAGGGCCGGCTGCTCACCCAGGAGGAGGCCGGGAGCGTCTGCCTCGTCGCCCCGGGCGACCTCGTATGGGCATCCGACCTGGACGCGCTGGAGAACCTGTTGCAGGGGAAGCCGGGCCCGGTCACGCTCGAAACCGTGGCGGCCAAGTATCTGCTGAACCGCGAGGGCGAACCCGCCTGACGCCGCAGGCGAGCGCAACGTGGTGACGAGGGCCGGCCACCTGGCCGGCCCTCCGTCTTAGAAGGCACGGAAGATGAGGCACGCGTTGTGTCCGCCGAACCCGAGCGAGTTCGACATCGCGGCCCGCACCCGGACCTCGCGCGCTGTGTTCGGCACGTAGTCCAGGTCACATTCGGGGTCTGGGGTCTCGTAGTTGATGGTGGGGGGCACGACCCCATAGCGCACGGCCAGAGCACAGGCGATCGCTTCAATACCGCCCGCTGCCCCGAGCAGGTGGCCCGTCATCGACTTGGTGGACGACACCATCAGCTTCCGGGCATGCTCGCCGTAGGCGCGCTTGATCGCTGCCGTCTCGGCGACATCATTGGCCTGCGTCGAGGTGCCATGCGCGTTGATATAATCGACATCGGATGGCGCCATGCCGGCATCCTTCAAGGCCAGGAGCATCGCGCGCGCAGCGCCTTCGCCCCCGGGTGCCGGCGCCGTAATATGGTGCGCGTCGCCGGTCATGCCATAGCCGGCCATCTCGGCGTAGATCGCCGCGCCGCGAGCCCGGGCGTGCTCCTCGCTCTCTAGTACAAGCACGCCGACCCCTTCACCGGGGACGAAGCCATCGCGATCCTTATCGAAGGGGCGACTCGCCCGCTCCGGCTCATCATTGCGTGTGGAGAGAGCGCGCGCAGCACAGAAGCCACCAACCCCCATCGGGGTGATCGCCGCCTCGGTGCCACCGGCGATCATCACGTCGGCTTCGCCATGCCGGATGATGGCTGCGGCGTCGCCGATGGCGTGCGTGCCGGTTGCGCAGGCGGTGACAGTGGCGAGGTTCGGCCCCTTGCAGCCGAGCACGATGGAGACATGACCGGCTGCCATGTCGCAGATCATCATCGGCACGAAATAGGGGCTGATTCGACCCGGGCCGCGGTTGAGGTAGACCGAGTGCTGTTTCTCCCACGTCTCGATCCCGCCAATGCCGGATCCGACCACCACCCCGATGCGCTCGGCGTTCTCCGGTGTGATCTCCAGGCCAGAGTCCGTCACGGCCTGCTTCGCCGCCGCAATCGCGAACTGGGCGAAACGGTCGATGTGACGGACCTCGCGCGGCTCGATATATTCCTCTGGATTGAACCCCTTCACCTCGCAAGCAATCCGCGTGGTGAAGGGGGTGGCATCAAAGCGGGTGATCGGGCCAGCGCCCGACCGGCCCGCCTTGAGACCGTCCCAGTAGGCCGCTACGGTGTTCCCGAGCGGTGTGATCGCGCCCAGCCCGGTAACGACTACCCTACGTCTGGACATGATCGCCTCTTACTCGGCGGACTTGGACTCGATGTAGCTCACGGCCTGGCCCACCGTGTTGATCTTCTCTGCATCCTCGTCGGGAATCTCGACCGAGAACTCCTCCTCGAATGCCATCACCATCTCGACCTTGGCCAGCGAGTCCGCGCCCAGATCATCGAAGCTCGCGGCGGGCGTCACCTCATCCTCGCTCACCTTGAGCTGCTCAACAATCACTTTACGCACGCGCTCAAACACTGCCTGATCCATTTGGTATACCTCCTCCATCCATCGACGCGGGAACAGTGCCCGCGTTGTTCCCTTCAGGGCCCGTGCTCGGCGGAAATGCCTCCCTACGGGCGCTCGTCCGGGATCCATCCAGAAGCGACTCCGGATGGATGTCTTGCGCTGGAGCCGTGTGAGTAGGAGCGTGTCGTGATGCGCCTGGGGCTCGCACCGAAGCGGCAGCGGCGCGCTCTCTCCTCCCCCTACAGCTCCCGCGCCCCACTACTCTGACATGAGCATCCCACCGTCGATCCCGATTGTCTGTCCGGTGAGATAAGAGGCATCGTCGCTGGCCAGGAAGGCCACGACCTTTGCCACGTCCTCCATCGTCCCGGCGCGATTGAGCGGGATGCGCTCTAGCCAGGCTTTCTTTACTTCGTCCGGGAGAACATGCGTCATCTGCGTCTCGATGAAGCCCGGAGCGACGGCGTTCACCCGGATGTTGCGGCCGGCCACTTCCTTCGCCACCGACTTGGTCAGGGCGATCAGGCCGCCCTTCGACGCCGCGTAGTTGGCCTGTCCGGCCTGGCCCATCCGCCCTACCACGGACGCGATGTTCACAATGGCGCCCGAGCGCTGCTTCAGCATCACCTTGATCGCCGCCTTGGTGCAAAGGAATGCGCCCTTGAGGTTGATGTTCAGCACGAGATCCCAGTCCGCTTCCGACATGCGGAGGACCAGGCCATCGCGGGTGACGCCAGCGTTGTTGATGAGCACATCCAGGCGACCCCAGTTCTGGATCGCCTGAGCGACCATCTTCTCGGCATCCTCAAACTGTGTGACGTTCGCCTCGACGAAGACCGCCTGTCCACCCTTCTGGCGGATCATCTCGACGGTCTCCTCGCCGCCGGCGGCGTTCATATCGCCGATGACGAGGTGGGCGCCCTCACCCGCGAAGAGAAGGGCTATCGTTCGGCCGATGCCGCCACCGCCACCGGTAACGAGCACGACCTGATCTTTGAAGCGCATTCCTGCCATCCTTCCAGAACTCCGTGAAGCGTGCGGGGAGAAACGCAGGGCATAAGAGCCGGGGCTCTCCCCCGTGGTCCATCCACACCTCACATCTGATCACGCGCTACGCCTTGCGCAGCTCCTCCGCGGTCGCTGCGATGCTGGCCACGTCGCCAGCCTGCAGCGTGCGGGCCTCAGGCGCGATGCGGCGTACCAGGCCGGAAAGCACCCGGCCCGGGCCCACCTCCACGAAGGTGGTCACTCCATCCGCCGCCATTCGGCGCACGGTGTCCTCCCAGAGCACGCTGCCGGTCATCTGCTGCAGCAAGGCCGTCCGAATGGTGGAGGCGGTCTGAACCGGCTCGCCGAGGACATTGGCCACGACGGGTATGCGTGCATCCGTGAGGGGGGTGGTGTTGAGCACCTCGCCCAGCCGGTCGGCTGCCGGCTGCATCAGCGGCGAGTGGAAAGCACCGCTGACGTTGAGCGGGAGCACGCGGCGGGCGCCGCGGGCTTTGGCCAGGGCCCCGGCACGCTCCACAGCGGGCGTTTCCCCGGAGATGACAATCTGGCCGGGGGCATTGTAGTTCGCGCCCACCACCAGGCCCTCCACCTCCTGGCAGATCGCATCGACCTGCTCGCGGTCGAGGCCGAGGACGGAGGCCATGGTGCCGCCGACCGCTGTTCCCGCCTCCTCCATGAAGAGGCCGCGCTGGCGCACCAGATGCACGCCATCGGTGGGCGTCAGCGCGCCCGCGCAGACCAGCGCGGTGTACTCGCCCAGCGAGAGCCCCGCCGCGACCGCCGGGAGCGTGGTGCCCGCCTGGCCCAAGGCCTCGCGCAGGGAGATGAGTGCAGCCACGCTCGCGGCCAAAATGGCCGGCTGCGCGTTGCATGTGCGGGTTAGCTCGTTCTCGGGGCCCTCGAAGCAGAGGCGCGCCAGATCGATACCGGCGGCTTTGCTCGCGGCATCTATCCACTCGCGGACGGCGGGAGAGGCATCGTAGAGGTCACGGCCCATCCCGACGCGCTGGACGCCTTGGCCAGGGAAAAGGAAAGCGGTCTTGCTCATTGTGGCAGGGGTACTCCGGTTCAGGTTCATATCAGCTCGCGGAACCCGGTGGCTCGCGGAGGGTGCTATGCTGGGGTTGCCTGCTGCCGCATGGCGGGAGTATCAGTCCACCGAAGAGTGCAGGCAGCCCAGGTGAGGCCAGCGCCAAAGCCAACGAATGCCAGGAGGGCGCCATCCTTCAGACGGCCCTCGCGGCGCGCGCGGTCCAGGGCGAGGGGCACCGACGCGGCGGAGGTGTTCCCGCACCGGTCGACGTCCGACACCACGCGCTCCCACGGAATCTCCAGTCGGCGCGCCGCGGCATCCATGATGCGAATGTTCGCCTGATGCGGAACGAGGAGATCCAGGTCCTGCGGGCCATAGCCTGCCTTCTGCAGCGCTTCCAGCGTTCCATCTGCCAGAGCGCGGACGCCGAACTTGAACACCTCGTTACCGTTCATCTTGATGTAGTGCTCGCGGTTGGCCACCGTTTCCGCGGAGGCTGGCCGGCGCGACCCGCCAGCCGGCATCCGCAAGAGGCCAGCGCCGCTCCCGTCGCCGCCCATCGTGAACGAGAGGAAGCCCCGTCCTTCCGGCACCTCGCCGAGGATTGCTGCACCGGCGCCATCGCCGAAAAGGACGCACGTTGTGCGGTCCGTGAAATCGGTGAGCCGGGTAAGGGCATCGGCGCCGATCACCATCACGTGGCGATAGAGGCCGGTGGCCACGAACTGAGCCCCCACGGTGAGGCCATAGACGAAGCCAGAGCAGCCGGCGCTGAGATCGAAGCCGGCAACACCGGTGGCGCCGATCGCGTGCTGGACGATATTCGCCGTGGCGGGAAAGGGCATGTCCGGGCTGAGAGTGGCCACGATAATCAGATCCAGGTCGGTAGGCTCAAGCTGCGCATCGGCGAGCGCGCGACGCGCGGCCTCCGCTGCCATATCGGAGGTGGCCTGGTCCTCAGCGACGACGCGACGCTCGCGGATGCCGCTGCGCGTGCGAATCCACTCGTCGCTCGTATCCACCATGCGTTCCAGGTCGAAATTGGTCAGCACGCGCTCGGGCAGATAGCTGCCAAGGCCCACGATACCTACAGGTCTGGCGTTTTCTCTCATCCTCACTCCGATTGTTCCAGTCGATCAGCCCGACTGGCCTCGTTGCGCCGAGGAGGTGCCCCGGCGTCTTCAGCCCGCTCCGGGATCAGTGGCCGCGGACCAGTAGGCCGCGCTCGGCGAGCATGTTGTTGATGCGGCAGACCATCTTCTGCTCGACGGCCACTGCCGCCACGCGGATGGCGTTTGCCACCGCTTTGGCATTGGAGCGACCGTGGCCGACAATGCACACGCCGCGGATCCCCAACAGCGGAGCCCCGCCATACTCGGAATAATCCATCCCCTTGGCCACTTCTCGGCGGAGGATGGGATCGGGGATGCGCTCCAGGATCAGCTCGGCAAGCCCCTCGGCCACTTTGAGGATCGTGTTGCCCACGAACCCATCGCAGATCACCACATCCACGGCACCCCGGAAGAGGTCCTTGCCATCAATGTTGCCGACGAAATTCAGGCCGGCGTTCTGCAGCCGGGGGAAGGTCGCCTTCACCAGCTCGTTCCCCTTGGATGCTTCCTCCCCGATGCTAAAGAGGCCCACCCTGGGCGAGGGGATGCCGAGGATATGCTCCGCATAGACCGCGCCCATCACGGCAAACTGCACCAGGTTGTGCGCGTCGCAATCCACGGTGGCCCCGGCATCGAGGATAACGGCCTGTCCCCGGCGGGTGGGCATCGGCGAGGCAATCGTCGGCCGGCTGATCCCGTCGATGCGCCCGATTCGCATGGCCCCGACGACCATGGCCGCTCCGGTGTGGCCGACGGCCACGAGGGCATCTGCCTCTCCGGAGCGAACCAGGTCGCCGGCGACTACGATTGAGGCGTCCGCTTTGCAGCGTACCGCGGCCGCGGGTGGCTCGTCCATCCCGATCACCTGCGACGCATGATGAACGTGGATGCGTCGGCTATGGCCATACTGCCCCAGTTCTGTACGGAGTCGGTCCCCATCCCCTACGAGGATGATCTCCGCCCCTTCGAGAGCTTCAGCAGCCTGCACGGCGCCCTTTACCAACTCTTGAGGCGCGAAGTCGCCTCCCATGGCATCAACGGCGATGCGCATTCATAGCCCCCTGAACGCCCGGGATCGGAAGACACTTGCGACGCGGCTTTGCCTGAACCGCGCCGGTGTGTGACATCCCGGTCACCAGGCTGCGTCCGAAGACGCAAGCGCTACTCTCCCTACTCCTTCTCCTCCGCCTTCACCTCGATGACGCGGCGGTCGTTGTAGTATCCACAATGGCGGCACACATGGTGCGCCAGGCGCGGCTGGCGGCAGCGGGGGCAAGGCGAAACCTCCGGCAGCTTCAGCTTCCAGTGCGTTCGCCGGGAATCGCGATTAGATTTCGATGTCTTCCTCTTAGGTAGCGCCACAACAAAGCTCCTTTCCCAACTATCTCAAGGACTCCGGGCTCGGATACCCAGCCGAATGATGCCTCTTCAGGGAGTGGCCCGGAATCCTCGGGCACGCCTCCCGTTCCCATGGTACCCGCGCCGCGGGGACAACCGCGCGTGCCGGCAAGCTATGCCTCTTCCTCTTCTTCGCTCTCCTCCAACAAGGCACGCAAGCCCGCCAGTCGCTCATCAATCTCGGCCGTCGGACATTCGCACGGCCCCTCATTGAGGTTCTTGCCGCACGTCGGGCATAGGCCCTGGCATGCATTGTCGCACACCGGCGCCATTGGCACGGCCAGCGAGAGGTGCTGCCGGGCCAGTTCTCCTGTATCGAGGGTGTAATCCTCGACAATCGTGCTCGGCTCGCCTTCGATCTCCCAGTGGGCGACGCCGCGCGCGTCGATCCTTGGGAGGGGAAACTCCTCCTCGATGCGCGCTTTGACCGGTATGAGCACCTCCTTCAAGCAGCGCGCGCACTCCGCGGCCACCGTCGTGGCCAGGTCGCCGCGCACCAGAAGGTGGTGACTGGTGTTGGTCAGCGTCAACTGCCCGTGGATCGGGTCAGTACACCGGAAATCGGCGTCTGCCGGACACGGCTCGTTGATATCCACCGTGACCTGATGCCCCACCCGGTGGATAATCTCCCCTATTTCAAGTTTCATGCGCGTTACCCCAGCGAGTGGCCGCCAGCGACAGCCTGTGATGACCGGGCGCTGGGGCTTCGCCACACCCACGCGAATGCCCATCCTGCCCTGCCCATGGCGCGGGGGCCGAGAAGAGCGGCCTCCCGCCAACGGGCGCCGTGCCATCGCGGACAAGGCACGGTGGGCATTCTCCGGCTACGCCTGGCGGGCGCCGACGACCTCCGCGGTTTCGCGGGCGATGACCAGCTCCTCGTTGGTCGGGATGACCAGGGCACGCACGCTCGATCCCGGAGCACTGATCTCCCGCTCGCCGGATCGCTCCGCGTTGCGCTCGGGATCGAAGCGCAGCCCCAAGAAGCTGAGGCCCGTGCACACACACTCGCGCACGTACGGGTCATGCTCGCCGATCCCGCCGGTAAAGACGATGGCGTCGACGCCACCCATCGCGGCGGCATAGGCGCCCGCATATTTGAGAACCCGGTAGCAGAAGACCTCGAGCGCCAGGCGCGCGCGCGCGTCTCCCTCCGCAATTCGGGCGTGAATGTCGCGCATATCGTTGCTATAGCCCGACATGGCGAGCAGGCCGCTCTTCTTGTTGAGCGCGTTCATCACCTGGTCGGCGGTCATCCCCGTGCGCTCGCCGATGTACGGCACGATGGCCGGGTCAATGTCGCCCGAGCGGGTACCCATCACCAGGCCCTCGGCCGGCGTGAAGCCCATGCTGGTATCCAGCGACACGCCTCCCCGCACGGCACTCATGCTGCATCCGTTGCCCAGGTGGCAGGTGATCAGGCGGAGCGTCTCGGGGATTTGCCCTTCGCGCGCCATCCACTGCGCGGCCCGCTCGCTGACATATTTGTGCGAGGTGCCATGGAATCCGTAGCGGCGCACGCCATACTCCTCGTACCACTCATAGGGCACCGCGTAGAGGTAGGCATGGCGGGGCATCCGCTGATGGAACGCCGTATCGAACACAGCCACCTGGGGTGTTCCAGGCATCAGCTTCTGGCAGGCGCGAATGCCCACCAGGTTCGGCGGGTTGTGGAGCGGCGCCAACTGAGCGCACGCCTCAATCGCCCCCGCCACCTCGGGCGTCACCAACGCCGCGCTGGAGAAGCGCTCGCCCCCATGCACGACGCGGTGGCCAATGGCGCCGATGGCATCGAGCGAGGCGATCACGCCCTGATCCGGATCCGTCAGCATCTCGGCGACGCGGGCCAGTGCCGCCGCGTGGTCCGGCAGGGTCATGGGCGTCTTGGTGGCCTCCCGATTCGTGGGCCGATAGTCAATAATGGCGTCGACCCCGCCGCGCGCCCCAATGCGGTCGGCCGTGCCCCGAGCAAGGACCGACTCATCTGCCATATCAAAGAGCTGGAACTTTAGTGATGAACTGCCCGAATTGAGTACGAGAATTAGCACGAGTTACCCTCTTCACAGAAGCGCGCCTCGGAGCCTGTGGCAGCCGTGCGGTCCGGCCAGCCGCTACCCCGCCTCTTCCTCGCGCTCCGCCTCTTCCGTCCGCTGCTCTTCCAGTCGCGCCTGTCCACGCTCGATGGTGGCCAGGATCCTCCCGACGAACACGTGAAGCCCGTCCAGAACCTCACTCGCGTAGTCGTCGGCGCCGCGACGCACGTCGCGCTCATAATCATCGGCCGCGCGTTTCTTCTCGCGCAGGTAGGACTCCGCCTCGGCCCGGATGCGCGCGGCATCCTGCTCCGCCTGCGCGATCAGCGCCTGCGCGCGCTCCGCGGCTTGCCGGACGATGTCGTTCTGGCTCACCAGCAGCGCCGCCTGGTTGCGCGCGTCCTCAATGACCCGGCTGGCCTCCTCGCGCGCGTCACCGATGATACGCTCCTGATCGGACTGCACCTTCCGGGCTTGACGCACCTCATCCGGCAGCGACGCGCGTATCTTGTGCGTCAAGGTGAAGAAGGCATCCTTGTCCACGAAGTGTGCCTGGTTCATCAGCCCGGGGCGGTGTTCTATATACTCTTCGAGGCGATCCAAGAGCTTGAGCACATCATTGCCTCGATAGTCATCGGACATGTGCGACCTATCCTCCTGCCAGCCGTACCCAGAATAATAGCAGAGAACCTACGCATGTGCAAGCATCTTGCGTAGTGTGTAACGTGATGCGAGGGCGGGTTCGGCGCGCGCGGCCGGCTGGCCGACACACATTCGCACCGCGAGAGGCGCGTGATGCCTTACGGATCTCCCTTCACCCCTCGCTTGCCAGCCTCTCGCGTAGTCGCCGGAGCACCGGAGCTGGAACCAGGTCCGAGATGTCGCCCCCCAGCTTGACGATCTGCTTGGCCATGCTGGAGCTGAGAAACGAATACTGGCTGGCCGTGGTCATGAACACCGTCTCGACACCCGGGTTCAGCTTCCGGTTCATCTGTGCCATTTGGAACTCATATTCGAAATCAGACACCGCGCGCAGGCCCTTGACAATCACCTGCGCTCCCATCTGGGCAGCCAGGTCTACCAGCAGCCCGGGAAAGGCAACCACCTCCACATTTGGGAGATGGTCGGTGCTCTCCCGGATCATCGCGACGCGCTCGTCCATCTCGAAGAAGGGGTGCTTTTCCGGGTTGACTGCAACCGCGACGATGACCTCCGAGAAGATGCGCGCAGCGCGCTCGATCACGTCCAGATGTCCGTTGGTGATCGGGTCGAAGGTGCCCGGGTAGATCGCCTTCACTCTGCCCCCAGTTCGTAACCGCTCAACGTTGTGTCTCCATACACGCGTTCCGAGCGCAGGACCAGGCAGCCGCTCTCACTCGGGATGGCGACGCGCCGCGAGTGCTGGATCGTCACCAGTGCATCCGCCGCGAGAAGGCCCCGCGCGTTTCCCAAGGCAGCCAACACCTTCTGCGGTGCCTCCAGATCCTCATAGGGCGGATCGGCAAAGACCAGATCAAACACCTCTCCTGCGTGCTCCAGCACCGCAACCGCCTGCACGGCATCGCCCTGGCGAACCAGCACGGCGCCCTCGGGCAGCTCTCCTAGCACCCGCAGGTTCTCTCGGATCACGGCGACGCCTTGCCGGCTCTTCTCCACCAGCACGGCACGCGCCGCGCCCCGGCTCAACGCCTCGATGCCCACAGCCCCGGTGCCCGCGTAAAGATCCAGGAAGCGCGAGCCAACGACGCGCGCGCCCAGAGCGGCAAACCAGCTCTCGCGCACGCGGTCTGTTGTTGGGCGCACGCCCGGCCCCTTGAACGATTTCAGGATCCGTCCTCTGGCACTTCCGGCAATGATGCGCACGTCCGGCTTCCCATCCACCCTGATCTGCCCGCGTCTGCGCCTGGGGAGCACTCCGCGTGGCGAACCAGGGAACCTGCTTCAGAAGCGCCCGGTAAACCCTATCCCACGACCACGGCGGCCGCGCACTCCGCCTCGGCGAGGGCACGGCGCAGGCCGGCGTGATCCGGATGCCGCAACTCCGGGTCGGCCTCAATGATCTCCAGCGCCACCGCGCGCGCCTCTTCCAACTCTCGCGCGTTTCGGAGTACATTCGCGACGCGCAGCTGCCCCATGGCCTCAAACCCATGCTGGCGGGTGCCATACACCTCGCCCGGACCGCGTATTTCCAGGTCCTCCTCGGCGATCTGGAAGCCGTCTGTCGTTTCCACCATCACCTTCATGCGCCGCTGCCCGTCACTGAGGCTCTGGCCATCCCCCAGGCCGGGCACATCCGGGTTGCTGCGCGGATCGGTGATGAGCAGGCAGAAGGAGCGGTGCGTGCCGCGTCCTACGCGCCCGCGCAGCTGGTGAAGCTGCGCCAGGCCGAAGCGGTCGGCATCCTCGATCACCATCACCGTGGCGTTGGGCACATCCACCCCCACCTCGATGACTGTCGTCGCGGTGAGGAGGTCGATCTCGCCCGCCCGGAATGCCTCCATCGTGGCGGCGCGCTCGGCCGTCTTCATCCTCCCGTGGAGCAGCCCGATGCGGCGCTCGGGAAAGAGCTGGCGCAACATCTCTGCCTTGGCGACCGCCGCCTCGGCATAGAGTGCATCCGACTCCTCGATCAGCGGGCAGACGTAGTAGGCCTGCCGGCCTTCCCGGAGCTGGTCGCGCAAAAACTCGAAGACGAGATCGCGGTCTGTCGCGGCAAACCACTGCGTGGTGATCGGCTGCCGGCCGGGCGGGAGCTGGTCAATCACGGAGAGATCCAGGTCGCCATACAGCGTCAGCGCCAGCGTTCGCGGGATCGGCGTCGCGGTCATCACCAGAAGGTCCGGCACGATGGCCCCGTGGCCCTTCTCCCAAAGCGACTGCCGCTGGAGCACGCCGAAGCGGTGCTGTTCATCGACAATCACCAGACCAAGCCGGGAGAAGCCGACATCCTCCTGGATGAGCGCGTGCGTGCCGACCACGAGGTCGGTCGCTCCCGCGCGCAGACGGTTGCGGACCGCATCGCGGTCCCTCTCGCCGCCACTTCCTGTGAGAAGGTCCACCATCACGCCCCTGGGGCGGAAGAGCCGCTCCAGGTTCAGAAAATGTTGTTCGGCCAGGATCTCGGTCGGCGCCATCAGCGCCGCCTGGTACCCATTGCGCACGGCAGCCAGCGCCACCGCCGCAGCGACTGCCGTCTTGCCAGAGCCCACATCGCCTTGCAGGAGGCGGTGCATCGGCTGGGGCGCCTCCATATCGGCGCGGATCTCCTCGAGCACGCGCGCCTGCGCCGGCGTGAGCTCGAAGGGGAGCATCTCGCCGATCTCGGCAAGGATCTCTTCTCCCACGCGGAAGGCGATGCCCGGGCGTGATGCCGCGGCCACCTTCCGTGCGGCCAGCCGGAGCTGCACGCGGAAGAGCTCCTCGAAGACCAGGCGCCGCCGGGCTGCGTCGCACGCATCCCATGTTTCCGGGAAGTGGATATCGCGCAGCGCCACCGGCAAATCCACCAGCGCGCATCGCTCTCGCACGCCCGCGGGGAGTGGATCCGGCATCTTGGCCGTCAGCTCCATCAGGCTGAAGAGAACGTTGCGCACAACCTGCTGGCTGAGCCCTTCGGTGAGCGGGTAGATCGGCACGATTCGCCCCATCCCCGCCAGGTCGTTTCCGGTGACCACTTCGCATTCCGGGTTGAGGATCTGCACGGCACCGAAGCGCCGCTCCACCTTCCCATAGGCGACCAGATGCGTGCCAACGGGGAACCGCTTCACCATGTAGGGCTGGTTGTACCAAGTGAGGTGGGCCGACCCGCTATCGTCGACCAGGAGGACTCTGGTGATCACCAGGCCGCGGCGTCGCTCGGTAGAGGCTCCCGTGACACGGCCAGACACCAGTGCCGCGGCTCCATGCGAGAGGAGACGGACTGGGCTGAACCTACGCCGGTCCTCGTAGCGACGAGGCAGATGCCAGAGCAGATCACGCACTGTGCGCACGCCAAGGCGCTCGAATGCTTCGGCGCGCCGTGGCCCCACTCCCTTAAGGTACTGCACCGGGGAGTCGAGCGCGGTCGCGCCGCCCGTGGCATGACCCACGGAGTGGGGGGGGGTGCCCCTCGATCTCCCAGCCCGGATATGTGACGTTCGCCCGAGGGGCTGCCGCTCCACCGGAGAAGACTCCCTTCGGAACCCCCTTATTATACTGGCGCCTCTATGCCTTGTCAAGGCAAGCCGGGGTGCGCCTCGCCCGCGGGGGCTCCGGCCCGGAATGCCACACCCTCCTGCCGGCGCCTGACGCGCACCCGCGCGGAGGGGGTGCCGACGGGCCTTTGCAGGCACAAAAAAGGACGGCTCCGCGCCGTCGGTCTCAGTATAGCACGGATCGCCTGTGCTGTAAAGGCGCTGTCGTCCGGAGGAAACTCGGGGGATTGACAGACGAATGCCTGTGTAGGCTATAATAGGGCGAGCTTGGGCTACTGCCCCCTGGAGGCGAACGGTGTCACCACCACCTTGTACCCAGGTCTATGCTGCCGTTGCGCTCTTTTGTGTCCTGCTCCTCGCAGGCGCTGGTGCGTTCCTGCGCCGCCGTCTCCCCGTGCCCGCGCCGCCCCTCCCCGTGATATCCGCCTCGGCCCCCGCCAAAGCGGAAGTGACCCCCTCGGCTCTCGTGCCGAGCAAGGAGATCCCGGTCACGCCCGTCCCCGACCGCCCGCCGGTCGTTGTCCACGTCGTCGGCTGCGTGCGCCAGCCCGGTCTCTACTCCTTCCCGGAAGGAGCCCGCGTTTACGATGCCATTAAGCGCGCGGGCGGCGCGAAAGAGGGCGCCGATCTGGAGGCGATCAACCTGGCGGCATGCCTGCGCGATGGCGTGCAGATCTACGTGCCGCGCAGGAGCGTTCAGCAGACGCAGAGAGCACCCGCCGCGCGCGGGTCGCGTTCGCGGCGCGGGGAAGGCGCCTGGCTTGCCCCGGAGCCGATTCGCCTGGAGCCGCTTCCACCCGCTCCGGCCGGGCGCATGCCCCTGGAGCGGCACGAGCCCGCGCCGGCATCCCCCGCGACCCAGGATGGCACGCCGCCGCCCGCGGCGGAACGCCCCGCCAAGATCCGCGATCCCTCGGAGGGCCGGGTCAACATCAACACCGCCGATGCCGTCGAGCTACAGCGCCTCCCACACGTCGGACCGGCGATTGCCCAGCGGATCCTGGAGTACCGGAAGGAGAACGGCCCCTTCCGCTCGGTGGATCAACTCCTGGAGGTCCGCGGCATCGGTGACAAGTACCTGGCCAGGCTGCGCGATCTCGTCGAGTTGTAGACCCTTGCGGTTTGGGCCTCTCCTGCGGCGGGGAAGAGGGGGGAGAGCCGTGGTGGAAGGGAGACGCGATGGGCCAGCAGGATCGGAGGGAACACGCCACCCGCGACATCGATCCGAGGGGGGCCAGCCACACGCCACTTCCGGGCAAGGTGGAGCGGGGCGAGGGGATCGATACGATCAAGCGCGGCATGCCGGCGGAGGAGACGGCGGTGCGGCAGGCGAGTGGCGCCGCCGAATCGGGCAAGTCGCCGGGCGTATCGGTTGCTCAGACGGCGGAGGAGATCGATACCGATACGCCCCAGGAGCCGCCCGAGGGCGACGTGGCGGACGGCAGCGGTGGCCTCGGGGGGCTGTGAGCCCCCTCAGAGCCGGCCAGGCCTGCCGCGCCAGCCTGCCTCACGCTGTGCGCGCGCGACCGGGCGTGGGTGCAAAGAGCGGCATCGGGATGGCGCGGTCGCGCCACGTCAGGTGGCACTCGCCGTCGTGCAGCACGAGCAGGGGGCCATCGAGGAATTCGGCCCAGCCGTGCTCTTCATGGCGCACGCCGAGGTAGGTCTCGCGAACGAGCATGATGTTCCAGTCGTGGGTGCAGACAAGGGTGAGGCTGCCGGCGGGAGCTTCCCGGGCCACGCCTTGGATTGCGTGCCATTGCTGGCGGGCGGCCTCTCGCGGCGGCAAGATGGCCGTGGAGGGGAGCTGGCCATCGAACCAGGCACGCACGAAGTGATCCCCCATCCCGGCCAAGAGGTGGGAGATCTCATCCGTATCAACCACGTAGGGGCCCCCAAAGAGGGGCGCGCGGCCCAGCACCTCGGCGGAGCCGCCCACGGAGCGAAAGCCCTCGGCGATACGAACCGCCGTCATCTGGCAGCGTCCGATGGGGCTATGGAACAGCCGGATAGGGCGGCCCACGGGCAGGTGGCGTCCCACCTGGTAGGCATCCGCTTCTCCTTGCCGCGTTAGTGCCGCGGCATCATTTTCCTGGAAGCTTGGGATGGGCTCGCGCTCCGCGTGCCGCACCAACGCGACCGCGGTGCTCTCCGGCGGCAGCGCACTCATCGCCGCCACCAACGCGCGGCCCCACACGAGGCTATCAGGCATCGGCTTCTGTCTCCCGCTCCTCCGGAGCAGAGCCGGAGATGAACGGAATGAGATCGGCTTCGCCTCCTCGGGAGGGCTCATCTCCGGCTCAAGTATTAGGGCAACGCGGCTCCCAAGCCCAGGAATCCGTCGCGGAAACACGGGTGGGTAGGTAGCCCGCGCTATGGCCCGCTCGCCTGGGAATCCCGGGGGCGAACTGGGTTCAGACGGCCGCCGGGGCAGCCGCCTCGCGCTCCTGGCGCCTGCGCCGCTCCTTCTCCTTTTTCTCGAAGCACTCGGGGCAGTTCCAGAGAGGCTTTGCCAACAAGCGGTTATAGCCCTGGTCAATCACCACGCGCGCCACGCGCTCGCTTTCTCGCCCGCACGTGTCGCAAGTCATGCGCTCTGTCCTTTCCGCGGTCAGGTGCTGCCGCCAGACTGCGCTGACCGGCACCACAGATTCTATTCCACCGCCGGATGCAGGCCATCCGGACGGGATGGAGATCCAATCAGGTTCCCATCAGGGAGGGGGGCAGGCGCCTTTGTCTTCGGCTCCAGCAACCACGGAGTCGGCTCTACCGGGGGCCTCCAGATCCCCAATGCCCTGTCAGACGGCTGGAAGCGTTCGCTCCCCTGGGGCTTCTCTCGCGCGTTCTGTGATCAAAGCGCCGCTGGGAGGGGATCGGCAAAGAGCGCCGGTTCCCAAGGCATCGAGGCAGCCTGGCCCGGATGGACGACTGCCACATATCGCATTAGTTGGCCGCGGACCTCCAGAATTCCTGCCTGCACCGCAACCAGAGTGTGCCCCGACGCCAGGCGGTTTCACCCGGTGGTTTATCCGCAGCGGCTCCGGCCGCCGTGGAACCTGGGGCAGGATTCAGAGGGTCGCCGGGGAACCGAAAGGTGGATGGCCCGCGCGGTAGGCGGGCATTTTGTTGGAGCGCTCGTCATCAGAAGGGAGTCAGGACTGAAATCGCCACGACGGATGGCCTTCGGGCGGTATGACTATGCCGCTTTCGCCGCCTTCTTTGCTTACGCTGCCGGCTCGGTGGTGGTCCCCGTGGCGCTGGTATCGCTGGCGCGCGACCTGGGGTTTTCGCTCGAGCACGGAGGCATGTCGGCGGGGGGCGCGCTGCATCTGGGGCGCACCCTCTCCATGGTGGCGGCGATGCTCCTCTGCGGCTTTGCCGCCGGGCGCTGGGGCAAGCGTTGGACCCTCGGCACATCCACGGCGCTGATGGGCGCCGGCGTGCTTCTCTGCGCCCTGGCTCCCGGATATGGCGTGCTCCTTTTCGCGCTCGCGCTGGCCGGCCTGGGGGAAGGCGTGATCGAGGGCCTGGCAACCCCCTTCGTGCAAGACCTGCACACCGATGAGCCGGGGCGCTACATCAACTTTGCGCATTCGTTCTGGTCCATCGGCGTGCTGGTCACCGTGCTCCTATCGGGGGCGCTGATAACCTACGGCATCTCCTGGCGCGTGGTGATCGGCGCCGTGGCGCTCTTAGGTTTTTTCACGGCGCTGCTGCTGCTCCTACCCGCGCGCAAGGGACACGCCTATCCCGAGCGCTCCGAGCGGCTGCACTGGCAGAAGGTGTGGGCGCAGGCGCTGACCATCTTCCGCACCCCTAGCTTCTGGCTCTTCTTTGCCGCCATGTTCGTCGCGGGCGGTGGCGAGTTCTGCCTCACCTTCTGGTGCGCGAGCTATATCCAGCTTAGTTTCGTGGATGCGGCATGGGCGGGGGGCGTCGGCACGGCCTGCTTCGCCGGGGGAATGGTCGTCAGCCGGGCCGGGTGGGGCTATCTGGTCCGCCAGGATCAGCTGAAGCACCTCATCATCTGGTCGGCCCTGGCCGGCACGTTCATCACGCTAGTCTTCCCGCACCTCACCAACCTGTGGGCTTTCTTCGTGCTGCTCTTCGCCGCCGGGGGCGCGACCGGGCCTTTCTGGCCGAGCGTGCAGAGCTACTGTGCCGACCGCCTTCCCCAGGTCGATACCACAATGCTCTTCATCCTCCTCTCCTGCGCCGGTGTTCCCGGGTGCGGCTTCTTCACCTGGCTGATGGGCGTCCTTGGCAACCAGAGTGGCGATCTGCGCCAGGCTTTCTACCTGGTTCCGGCGTGCTACCTGATCCTGGCGGGGCTCATCGGCTATGATGCGTGGAAGTCGTCCGCGCGCAAGAAAGCGCCGCCGCAGGTGGCCCTTCACCGATAGCAGGCAGGTGCTTCGCTGGCGGCGATTGTCCCCCGTGCCTGGAGACGCTCTGCCGGCGCGGGCAGAGGAGTGATTCCCGCCCGTCGCAACCCACAACGGCTGGCCCAAACGGGCTCAAGACATCGGATCCCATCAGCCCCCTGATGGGCGGCTCTCTGCCCTCCACGCGCGGCGCGCATGTGTTCTCGCCGCACTGAAATCACCCTCATCGAGACTCCGTTCGCCGCTGGCCCCACCTCAGAGCGAGATGCGCGCGCGCCAGGGGATGGCCCGGCGGCCTCCCCCTGGCGTTCCTCCCCCCGCATGAAGGCGGCGGCGCCCGCGGATTCACCGTCGCATCGCCCAGGATTCGGCCAGGTGCCGTCATCGTCCGGAGCACCACACCGAATCTTCCTCGCGCGCTCTGCATCCAATAGAGCGACGGAAGAGAGATGGGGCAGCCAGGCGGCACCCAGCGAGGAGTGGGAGATGAGAAGCAGCAAGAGAGCGAGAGGTCTGAAGCGGACTGCTGTGTTGGTAGGGCTTGTCGTGGCGGCGGGAGGGGCATGGACGGCGCTGCAGGGCACACGCACCACGCCGGCGGCCGAGGCGACGCACGCGATGGCGGAGGAGGCCCGGCCGGTCGCCGTGGCCGTCGTCTCCCAGATCGATTCGGCAACGCCGGTGGAGGTGACAGGCACGGTGCAGGCATCGCTGGCCGCGGATCTCTCTGCGAAGATCATGAGCCGGGTGACGCAGGTCCTGGTGCGCGAGGGAGACCGGGTGCAGGCCGGCCAGGTGGTGGTTCGCCTCGACGCGGCGGATCTGACGGCGGCCGTCCGGCAGGCAGAAGCCGCGGTGCGTTCGGCCACTGAGGCCGTGAAGCAAGCGCGCACCGAGGCCGATATCCAGGCGGTCCAGAGCAGTACCCGTGTCGCGCAGGCGAAGGCTGGTCTGGAAGCCGCCCGCCAGCAGCTATCGATGGCCATGGAGGGGCCGCGCAAGCAGCAGAAGCTGCAGGCGGATAGCGGCGTCGCCGAGGCAGAGGGGGCGCTGGCGCAGGCGAAGGCCAACCTCAGCCTCGTGCGGGAGGGGGCTCGCAGGCAGCAGAGGCTTCAGGCACAGCAGAGCGTGCTCCAGGCAGAGGCGCAGTACCGCGCGGCTAAGGCCACCTACGAGCGCTATAGGAGCCTCTTCGAACAGGATGTGATCCCCCGGCAGCGCTATGATGAGGTCAAGGCTCAGTTCGATACGGCGGCGGCGCAGTACGAGATTGCCAAGCAACAGGCGTCGCTGGTCGACGAGGGCGCGCGTCCGCAGGAGGTGCTCGCTGCCGAGGAAGCAGTCCGGCAGGCGGAGGCTCGCCTGCAAGCCGCAAAGCAGCAGCGCGAGCTCGCGCATGAGGGTGGCCGGCAACAGGAGATCGCCGCCGCGCGCGCTCAGGTCCGGCAGGCCGAGGAGGCGCTTCGCATGGCGCAGGCGGCCACGGCCGAGACCACGATCAAGCAGGATCATATCTCGCTGCTGGCTGCCCAGCAGCAGCAGGCAGAGGCCGCCCTTCAGGCGGCGCGAGTGCAAGCCGCCTACGCCGAGATTCGGGCTCCCTTCAGCGGCGTTGTGACCGGACGTCGCGTGGACCCAGGGGCGATGGCGGCGCCAGGCACCCCGCTGGTGCGCATCGAGAGCGCCGATGGGCACCGGCTGGAGGCTACCGTCCCGGAGGCCCGCATCCGCCTGATCCATCTGGGCCAGGCGATCCGCGTTGGGATCGACTCGCTGCGGTGGGAAGGCACCGGGCGCGTGACGGAGATTGTGCCCAGCGCCGATCCGGGCACGCGCACGTTTACCGTGAAGATCGCCCTGCCGGCCGTGCCCAGGATCACCTCGGGTGTCTTCGGGAAGGCATGGCTTCCGGGGGATGAGCGAACCCGCCTGGTGGCTCCGGCAACGGCTGTGGTGCGCCGCGGGCAGCTTGAGAGCGTTCTCGTCATGGTGGATGGCACCGCACGCCTGCGCATGGTGCGTACGGGCGAGGAGAGCGGGGGCCAGGTTGAGCTACTCTCGGGCGTGCAGGCAGGTGATCGCGTGATAGTCAGCAACCCGGCCGGGATTCCGGACGGCTCGCCTGTTCGGGAGCGATGATCAGAACGCGGGAGGAGAGGAGTCGCAGCCATGAAGAGACCTGGTCTGGCGGGGAAGCTGGCGGGTGCGTTCATCCATTCGAAGCTAACGCCGCTGCTGGTGATCGCGTCCGTGCTTCTGGGCGTCTTCGCGGTGATCGCGACGCCACGGGAGGAGGAGCCGCAGATCAAGGTGCCCATGGTGGACATCTTCGTCCAGATGCCTGGCGCCACGGCGGCGGAAGTCGAGCAGCGCGTCACCACGCCGATGGAGAAGCTCCTCTGGGAAATCCCCGGCGTGGAGTACATCTACTCGACCTCGAGTCCGGGTATGGCGCTGGCGATCATTCGCTTCAAGGTGGGGCAAAACACGGAGGAGAGCCTGGTCAAGGTCTACAACAAGATGTACTCGCACCTGGACCGGATCCCATCCGGTGCCTCGCACCCTCTGATCAAGCCGCGCCTGATCGACGACGTGCCGATCCTGGCGTTGACGCTGCATAGCTCCGAGTACGATCCCTTCACGCTGCGGCGCATCGCCGCCCAGGTGGAGGATGCGATCAAGCAGGTGAACGACGTCTCCGAGACGACGCTCATCGGCGGGCAGCGCCGGCAGATCCGGGTGGTGCTCGACAGCGCGCGGATGGCCTCGCGTGGGGTGGGCGCTCCTGCGCTGATGGGGGCACTCTCTCAGGCGAACCAGCAGGTGCACGCTGGCTCGGTCTCGATGGGCAACCGGGAGTACCTGGTCGAGGCGGGCTCGTTCCTGAGCAGCGCGGCTGAAGTGGGCAGCGTGGTGGTGGGCTCGCAGGGACAGCGGCCCATCTTCCTGCGCGACGTGGCGATGGTGATCGACGGTCCGGAGGAGCCCGCCAACTATGTGCTCTTCGGGAGAGGCGCCGGCTTCGAGGCGGCCGGATCAGGTCATGGCAGCATGCAGCAAGGCGTTGAGAACGCCGTCACTATCGCCATCTCGAAGCGGAAGAGCACCAACGCCGCCGTGATCGCCGAGGCGGTCTTGCGCAAGGTGGATGGGCTGAAGGGCACGGTGATTCCCGCGGATGTGGCGGTGGCGGTGACGCGCGACTACGGGGAGACCGCCACGGAGAAATCCAACGAGCTGCTGAAGCACATGGCGATCGCGGTGATCTCGGTGACGCTGCTGATCGCGTTGGCGCTTGGCTGGCGCGAGTCGGGCGTGGTGGCGGTGGCCATCCCGGGCACATTGGCGTTGACGCTTTTCGTCTTCTACCTCTATGGCTACACGCTCAACCGGATCACACTCTTCGCGCTGATCTTCTCCATCGGCATCCTGGTGGATGATGCCATCGTCGTTGTGGAGAATATCGTCCGCCATATGCGGATGCCTGGGAACCGGGGGCGCTCTCCGCGCGCGGTCGCCATCGAAGCGGTGGATGAGGTTGGGAACCCGACGATCCTGGCCACCTTCACGGTGATTGCTGCAATTCTCCCGATGGCCTTCGTCGGCGGCCTGATGGGGCCCTACATGCGGCCCATCCCCGTGGGTGCCACGGCTGCGATGATCTGGTCGCTCCTCATCGCCTTCATCGTCACGCCTTGGGCGGCGCTGAAGCTGCTGAAGAAGAACGGTCAGGGTCACGAGCACTCGGCCGATGATTGGACCACGCGCCTCTACCGCCAGATGATGACGCCGCTCATCCAGAGCCCGCTCCACCGCTGGGCCTTCCTGGGCGGGGTCGCGTTTCTGCTGCTCGGCGCTGTGTCGCTGATCGGCCTGAAGTTCGTTGCGGTGAAGATGTTGCCGTTCGATAATAAGAACGAGTTTCAGGTCATCGTGGACATGCCGGATGGCACGACCCTGGAGCAAACGACCGAGGCGACGCGGGCGCTGGCCGGCGAGGTGGCGAAGCTGCCGGAGGTGACCGACTATCAGATCTATGCCGGCACGGCCGCGCCGTTCAACTTCAATGGCCTGGTGCGCCACTACTACCTGCGCCAGGGGGCGAAAGTGGCCGATATCCAGGTGAACCTGCTCCCGAAGCACGAGCGGAAGGCGCAGAGCCACGCCATCGCGCGCCGGGCGCGCGAGGTCCTCCTCCCCATCGCGGAGCAGTACGGCGCGCGCATCAAGGTGGCCGAGGTGCCCCCGGGACCGCCGGTGCTCTCGACCCTGGTGGCCGAGGTGTACGGCCCCGATCCGGAGCGCCGGCGCGAGCTGGCCCGCCAGGTGAAGGAAGTCTTCCTGCAGACTGAGGGCGTCGTGGATGTCGACTGGTATGTTGAGGATGACCAGCCGAAGCGGCGCTACGTGGTGGACAAGGAGAAGGCAGCGCTCAACGGCATTTCGACCGGGCAAGTGGCCCAGGCGCTGCGCATGGCCGTGGGCGGGACGCCGGTGGGCCTGGCACACCTCCCGGCCGAGAAAGAGGACGTGCAGATCTTCCTGCGCCTCCCGCAGGCCGACCGCTCTGATGCCGCTCACCTGGCCCAGATCCCCTTGCAGTCGCCTTCGGGAGTGATGGTGCCGCTCGGTGAGCTGGTCCGGGTGGAGGACACGGTGGCCGAGAAGAGCCTCTACCATAAGAATCTGATGCCGGTGACCTACGTGATTGGTGACGTGGCCGGCCGCGCGGAGAGCCCGGTCTACCCGATCCTGAAGATGAAGCGGGCCATCGAGAAGATCCAGATCCCCGAGGGCTACCAGATCGCGCAGTACACGGCGCGTCAGCCCTTCGCCGCCGAGAAGTACGCGATGAAGTGGGATGGCGAGTGGCACATCACCTACGAGGTCTTCCGGGACCTGGGGATCGCTTTTGCCGCGGTGCTGGTGCTCATCTACATCCTGGTGGTGGGGTGGTTCCAGTCGTTCATCACACCGCTGGTGATCATGGCGCCAATCCCGCTCACGCTGGTGGGCATCCTGCCGGCGCATGGCCTGATGGGCGCGTTCTTCACGGCCACGTCGATGATCGGCTTCATCGCGGGCGCGGGGATCATCGTGCGCAACTCGATCATCCTGGTGGATTTCATCGAGCTCCGCCTGCGCCAGGGAATGCCGCTGGCCGAGGCGGTGATCGACGCGGGCGCGGTGCGCTTCCGGCCGATGCTGCTGACAGCTGCGGCCGTCGTCGTGGGGGCGGCCGTCATCCTGTTCGATCCGATCTTCCAGGGCCTGGCGATCTCGTTGATGGCCGGCGAGATCGCGAGCACCTTGCTCAGCCGCATGGCGGTGCCGGTGCTCTACTACATGGTCAACTCGCGGGGGCATAAGGGTCTCGCCCAGGCAGAAGAGCTTGCTGCCGAGCCAGTCGAGGCGGTGTAGGAGGAGCCGGGCGGCGGGAGGGCCTCGAGGCTCTTCTCGCCGCCATGGCAGAGAGGAAGCATGGAGAGAGAGAGGGCGATGGGCAAGGTGGCTGAAGCAGGGAGTACCCGGAGCGGCGCGTGGAGTATGGAACGCGCTCTGAGGTTGATCGCGGGGTTTTTCGTCCTGCTGAGCGTGGCGCTCGCGCTGGCCAATTCAAAGTGGCTCTACTTCACCGCGTTCGTGGGCCTGAACCTGCTGCAGAGCGCGTTCACGAACTGGTGCCCGATGATGAGCCTTCTGCGCAAGGCAGGGCTGAAATAGAGGGATGACTTCGCGTGAAGCGAGGGCAGGAGTGCAAGCGATGCGAGATGCAAAGCGTGTGATCCAGATGATGGCGGCTCTTCTGAGCCTCTTCTCCGTGGCCGGCGCGGCGGAATCGGAGCCCGCCACGACCCTGGGATACGACCTAGCGGGCGTTGTGAAGGCAGCGAGGGAAAACCACCCTCAGGTGGCAGGAGCAGAGGCGGCCGTGCGCCGCGGTCTGGGCGGCGTGCGTGAAGCGCGAGCGGCTGCGCTGCCCCGGCTGGGCGCGACCCTGGGCTACTCCTACCTGCAGGATCCGCCCCAGTTCCGGGCGGCGCCTTTCGGAGAGATGGTCTTCGGCGAGAGGGACAACACCACGGCGGTGATGACGCTGCACTACCCTCTCTATACCGGAGGCCGGCTCGGTGCCCAGCGGCAGCAGGCGGAGGCGGAAGTCGATGCGCTGCAAGCACAACGAGACGCGGTGGCGGATCAGGCGGGGCTGCGCGCCTCCGAGCATTACTTCGACGTGCTGAGGGCCGGCGAGATGATCCGGGTGATGGAAGAGCAGGTGAAGGCCCTGGAGGCACAGCACGCCGCCGCGGAGAAGATGCTCGCCGCTGGCGTCGTCACGAAGCTCGATGTGTTGCGCACGCAGGCGGCACTCGCTTTGGCGCGCGAGCACCTGGTGAAAGCCCGCGCGAGTGAGGTACTGGGGTCTGCTGCACTGGCCGAAGCGATGGGGTTGCCCGCGGATGCACCCATCCGGGTTTCCAGGCAGTTCGACGAGCCGCGGCTTCCGGCGCAGTTGGATGAGGCAATAGCCATTGCGTTGCAGAACCGGCCGGAACCCCGCGAAATGGCCGCCCGAGAAGCGGGCGCCGACGCAGCGATTCGGACGGCGCGCAGCCATCAGCGCCCCCAGGTGGGCGCTTTCATCCAGAGCGATTTCCACCGGCCCTCTTACATGCCGCGCACCGGCACGCTATCCGCCGGAGTGGCACTCACCTATAGCCTCTTCGATGGGAACGCGGCCCGGGCGCAGGTGGAGCAGGCCCGGTCGGAGCGCGAGCGCATCGAGGCCGCCCGGGCCGCGTTGGAGAATGGGATCCGCCTGGAGGTGACCCAACGCTTCCAGGAAGTGGAGAGCGCCCGGGAGCGGATCGCCGCGACGCAGGCCGGGGTTGCCGCCGCCGAAGAGAGCTATCGCCTGGCCACGCTGGGCTACCAGAGTCAGGTGACGCCACTCACGGATCTGCTCCAGGCTCAGGCCGAACTCACCCGCGCCCGCTCCGATCTCGTCATGGCACAGTTCGATCTGCGGATCGCTCAGGCGCGGCTACAGACGGCGTTAGGGATATCAGCACAGGATGCCCACGCGGAAGGGTGAAAGCCTCCCGGTGGCCCGAGGCAGCCTGTCTGCGGAGCCTGCGTTCTCGCCCGAGAGCGCAGGCTCTTGGTGAAAAGCCCCCTCCCCGCG
>DUUU01000011.1 GCA_012841485.1 Armatimonadota bacterium | reverse complement strand
GAGACCGAGGGCGCAGTGCGGTCCATGGGGCTCGCACAATCCGTAAGTCAGGTAAAGGAGCGGGCATTCCGCAAACGCCTGCTCCAGTTGATCCGGGAACATCCGCTCCCAACGCACTTCACGCATCGTCTCTCTCCCTGTTCCAGGCGTGACCATCGCCTCGCCCGCACGCCCGGCCCGCGGACTATCCTGCCATCAGCTCCACCGCCTCGAGGAGATCTCGAACCACCGGCACATCACCGGGGGAATGCTTTCCCTGCCGGTCGAGGAGGATGGGCGCGATGCCGGCGGCGCGGGCACCCAGAACATCCTTCTCGTAGGAGTCGCCGATGTGGATCACATCCTCGACGGCGGCGTCGGCGCGGCGGAGCGCCTCGTGGAAGAGGCTCGGGTCCGGCTTCTCGCGCCCACAGAGCGCCGAGATGATGACGCACTCCAGGTAGGCATCGAGGCCGAGATCGTAGACCACCTGTCGCAGCGAGCAATCCCAGTTGCTGATGAGCCCGATCCCGATCCCCTGCCCCTTCAAGGCTTGGAGCGTGGGGAGCGCGTCCGGGTAGAGCTCGAAGCGGATGGCATCCATCAGCGCGTCCATCGTCTTCTCGCGGCCCACGGAAAGCGGGTAGCCTCGCTCGTGGAGGGCCGCGAGGAGCACGCCGGCGCACTCCAGGCGGAGGCGGCGCAGCTGATCGGGATCACACGCCTTCACGCTGTGCGCGATGTAGTAGGCGAACTCCTGGCGCATCGCCGCTTCCACGTCGCCCAGCGGAATGGAGTATCCCAGCGATTCCAGGTTCGCCCTCAGCCGCTCGAAGGGGCGGTTGAGGGTGATCAGCGTGCCAAAGGCATCAAAGAAGACGCAACGAGGGGACGGCGTGCTGGAGGAGTGCCGCGCGGTTGTCACCCCATGGCTTCTTCCCTCCAGCACGCGATCCCCCCTCTCCTACTCGGCTGCCCGGCGGCACGCCTCACCCAACGGAACGCCCTCGCGGAGGAACTTCAGGATCCGCTCCTCGCGGGCGTGGAACGCTTCCGTTTCGGTGATGATCTCGCTGGCGAGCGCCGCGGGAATCACCACGACGCCGTCGCTATCGCCGCGCACCAGGTCGCCCGGGTGGACCACAATTCCGGCGCACTGGATCGGGATCTGCGTTTCGGACTGCTGGGAATCGCCTGTGCCGCCGCGCGGCGTCACGGCGCGCGCGAAGACGGGGTAGCCCAGCTCCCGGATGCCAGCGATGTCACGGGCCGCTCCATCAATCACCGTGCCTCCAAGACCCTGCTGCTTGGCGGCGGTGCTGAAGATCTCGCCCCAAAGGATCGCCTCGGTATGGCCGCACCCCGCGAGCACGACCACATCGCCCGGGCAGGCCTGGGACAGCGCCAGGCCGCTGGCGTGCGTCGCTCCCGGATAGGTGCGCGCGGTGAAGGCGGGGCCACACACCTCCGCGCCTTCCCAGACAGGCTTCATCGAGGAGTGCATCGTGCCGGGGTCCATCCCCCGGCGTCGCATCACGTCGCTCAGCGCCGCCGTCGGCAGCGCGGCCAGGCGGGGCAGCCATTCCTCAAACATCTTCATTCCTTTCCACTCAGCCGATGGGCCTGCTCAACGAGTGGCGCGGCCTACCGGGGGCCAGGGCCGCCGGCCAGCTCAGGCCAGCGGGGCGTCACGCCATGGTTCACCCATGAGTCGGGCCATTCATGCCGGGCCAAAGCCGCCAGCGCGCGCACCGAGTGCCTCCAGAAGTCCTGCTCGAACCGAACAGAAGAGGCGGCCATGTGCGGGGTGATCACGACATTCTCCAGGGTGAACAAGGGGTGATCGGGAGGCGGCGGCTCTTGCTCCAGCACGTCCAGGGCAGCCCCGGCGATCCACCCCTCGCGAAGCGCGCGCACGAGCGCGGCCTCGTCCACCACCCCGCCGCGCGTGGTGTTGACCAGGTAGGCGGTCGGCTTCATCTGGCGCAGTTGCGCCTCGCCAATGAGGCCGCGCGTCGCCGGGATCAGGGGGCAGTGAAGCGAGAGGAAATCCGCCTGGGGCAGGATCTCCTCCAGCGATGCCGGCTCGGCGCCGTAGCGCGCCATCTCCTCCGCCGACACCGCCGGATCGCTCACCAGGATACGCAACTCGAAACCGCGCAGCTTCCGCACGACGTGCCGGCCGATATGCCCGAAGCCGACGAGCCCGAGGACCCCGCCTCCAAGCAGCCCAGGCACGCGCGTGCCGCCACCGCCCCACCGGCCCTCGCGCACCACGCGGTCGAGTCTTGAAGTCTGCCGGAGAATCGCGAAGAGGAGCGCGATAGCGTGCTCCGCCACCGCTTCCGCAATAGCCGCCGGCGTGTTCACCACCAGCATACCCAGGCGCGTGGCCTCCTCCACGGGGAGATCATCGGTGCCGCTCCCGGAGCGCATCACCGCGGCGCACCGGGGCAGCTGCGAGAGGCTCTCCGGCGTGAGCACGCGGTTGGCCCCGAAAAGCCAGACCACATCGGCGTCACGCGCCAGCTCCACGGCATCCTCGGTGGTACGACATTGCCGCGCCACCAGCTCGATCCCCTCCTGGGCAATCTCCTCGCGCGCCCAGGCCGGCACTCGTTCCGCGTTGGCCGTCACCAACGCCACCTTCAAGCGCATACCCGCTTCTCCCATCCTACCGCGCGCGCGCCTTCTCGATGCACCCCCGCAGGTAATCAAGGCTC
The DNA here is from genome assembly GCA_012841485.1 of Armatimonadota bacterium. The sequence continues at coordinate 35,302 of DUUU01000011.1, read as the reverse complement.
TTGGCCAGGGAGGCTGCGCGGTCTGGCCCGGAGAGGCCACACTCATAGGCCATGTAGCCCTGGAAGCCGATGTCGAGGAGGGCGCGCATGCCGGCCACGTAGTCAATGTCGCCCGTTCCCGGCTCGAGGCGGGTGTTGTCCGCGAGGTGGCAGTGGCGCACGTGCTTGCCGGCGGCGCGAAGGGCGTCCGGCGTGTTGGTCTCCTCAATGTGCATATGGAAGAAGTCGGAGATGAGCGCCACGGCGGGGTGCCCGCACCGCTCGATGATCTCCACGCCATCCGCCTGTCGGCGCAGGAGGTGCTGCTCATAGCGGTTCAGCGGCTCGAGAAGGAGGTAGGAGCCGGCTTCCGCCGCGACATCGCCCAGCTCCTTGCACAACTCGACCAGGAGGTTCTTCTCCAGCGTGATCGCGTCGGCGTAGGGTGAGAGGTCCGGAATGCGCGGCGGCCCGAAGATCGGGGGCACGATCTGGCCCGTGGCGCCCATCTCACCGCAGAACTTCAGATAGGCCTTGCACTGCTCGATGCTGTTGCGCCGCTTTGCCGGGTCGGGATCCAGGAAGTCAAACGTGGGATTCCCGCACACCGAGCAGAGGGGTACCGGGCTCGCCTCGAAGTCGGCACGCGCCTGGTCGAGCCGGTCGACAGGGTAGTTTCCGGCGGAAACCTCGATCCCCTCGACGCCATGGTCGGCGGCCCACTTCTGCTTATCACTGACGCTGCCCCCGGGGAGCAGATTGAGCTGTACCGCGATCTTCATCTCTCAGTCACCTTCCCGGCGCCGGGATTGCCGGCCCCTGGCACGCCCATGCAGTGCCAACACTGCTTTCGACGCCCGGCGTCACCTCCCTGTCGTCTCTCGCGCCCTAGGTACCAGGGGTGTGAGAAACAAACGCTAGGTGGGTAGAGTCTAAAGGAAGCAAGTAGTTCAACATGGCTCGACCGGCTGTTGGGAGGAAACGATGGCAGTACGCACGTCCGAGGCAGAGTGGAAAGGCGACCTTCGCGGTGGCGAGGGGATGATGAAGTTAGGAGGCGGCGCGTTTCAGGGCCGCTACTCCTACTCTTCGCGCTTTGAGGAGGGCCCTGGCACGAATCCCGAGGAGCTGATCGCGGCGGCGCACGCCGGGTGCTTCAGCATGGCGTTCGCCGCGCAGCTCAGCGAGGCCGGCTTCACGCCGGCGCGCGTCCAGACCACGGCCAAGGTACGCCTCGGCAAGGTGGCCGATGCCTTCGCGATCACCCGGATCGACCTCTTCACCGAAGCCGAGGTCCCAAACATCCCCGAGGCACGTTTCCAGGAGATCGCCGAGGCCGCGAAGGCGGGGTGCCCCGTCTCGAAGGCGCTCGCCTCGGTGCCGATCACGCTGGACGCGAAACGGGTGTAGCCCCTGGCCGCGCCCCGTGGAGAGGCGCGGCTTCCATACACAGCGACAGCGGGCCCCCTTTTTCCAGCGCGCCGGAGATGGCGTTTCGCCTGCGCACGTCTCATCGATGCGGTGGCGTTTGGGCGTGCGGCGCCGGACCGCTCTCAGTAGCTGCTGTGCGCCCACAGATCGTTCGTGTTCGCGAGGATCTGATCCAGACGCATCCACTTCACGTGCCCATCGGCGAAAGCGATGACGGCGCCATCAAAGTGGCGGCCAGAGATCCCGTGGTTGTAGCGGTTCCACCATGAGGGCTGGACGCACTTCGGGCAGTTGGCAAAGATTCCCCCGGTGCTGTTCTCCTTGCCCGAGGCCAGGTCTGCGGTATGCACGTCCACCGCGATGAGGATATCTGCCGGGCGTTGCACGGTCGCCATCCGCACGCCCGAAGTCGGACTGGAGAAGGTGTCCTTGATCATGTGCCGCCAGTTGAAGCCATAGGTGCCGGAGGTGATGCTAGGGCAGACCCACACCTTCGCGTTCTTGATGTAGGGATCCAACAGGTCATTGGTCCAGCATTGCGAGGTGGCGGTCGCCATGCTGATACCGGGGTAGATCTCATCGTAGTCCTGAGCATACATCTGGACCGCCATCCCGATCTGCTTCAGGTTGCTCTGGCAAGTCGACTTGCGCGCGTTCTCGCGTGCTCTTGCGAACACGGGGAAGAGAATCGCGGCCAAGATGGCGATGATTGCGATCACCACGAGCAGCTCGATGAGCGTAAACCCAGGGATTCGTCGACGCAAGCACCCAACCATTGTGGCCCTCCTCCTCTCGCCACCCGCGGGCCCGGCGGTGCCGCCCGCGAAATGCGTGCGGTTGCCAATCCCGGCTCAACGAAGACCCATACCTTCAGATGGCCGCGGGGCCCCTGGCGCTTGAGAGATTCGCACGGAACGGAAGCCTGCCTGACGCCCCATCATAGCACGGGCGATGCGCGCGCGTCAACACTTCGTCGCGCGCGCCTCCGACCCCACCGGCCTGGGTTGCCCGCGGATGGTGCCCTCCCTGGAGGCGCGGCGAGTCCCCGAGAGTTGCCGAGTTGTGGTATCATAGGGGCATGAAACCCTCCTTCCCGAGCCGCCATGCGGAGACGGATGCCCTGCCGGTGGATGAGCTGCGCCCCCGCGTGGCATCGCTGGTGTCGCGCTGCCACCTCATTGTGAGCGCGCCCACAGGGAGCGGCAAGTCGACTCGCATTCCGGTTTGGTGCGCCGAGGCGACCGGCAAGCCAGTGCTGGTCGTGGAACCGCGACGGGTGGCATGCCGGTCGCTGGCGCGCTGGGTGGCCGAGCAGCAGGGCGAGACCCTTGGCCAGGGTGTGGGCTACACGGTGCGCTTCGAGGACGTGGCTGGCCCGGAAACGCGCATCCGTTTCGTGACCCCCGGCGTCGCCCTGCAGTACGCGGCAGGCGATGGCCTGAATCCCTACGGCACGCTGATCCTCGATGAGTTCCATGAGCGTGGCCTGGAGATGGACCTCTTCCTGGCGGCAGCGCGCCGGCTACGCCCCGATGCTCGCCTGGTCATCATGTCCGCCACCCTCGACGGGGAGCGGCTGGCCCGCTTCCTGGAAGCCGAATGGCTCCAGGCGGAGGGCCGTGTCTACCCGGTCACCGTGCGCTACCTGGGTGGACCGATGGTGCCTTCCGCGTGGCGCCTGGCCGACCGCGTCGCGGAAGGCGTCCGCCGGGCGCTTGCGGAGACGGAGGGGAGCGTGCTCGTCTTCCTCCCCGGGAAAGGGGAGATCGCGGAGTGCCAGGCGCGCCTCCAGGGACTCCAGGGCGTCGAGGTGCTCCCGCTGCACGGCACGCTCACCAATCGGGAGCAAGACCGCGCCTTCGATCCGAGTGGCCGGCGGGTGATCCTGGCAACCAACGTCGCCGAAACCTCGATCACGTTGCCGGGGATCACGGCGGTGGTCGATAGCGGGCTCGTGCGTCAGCGGATCCATCGCGGCGGGCACTCGACGCTCGCCGTGGTGCCGGTCTCCCTCGCCTCGGCGGAGCAGCGGCGCGGACGCGCGGGCCGCGTGGCGCCTGGGCTCTGCTATCGCCTCTGGGACGAGCGCGCCGTCTTGGAACCGGAGACGCCGCCGCAGATCCTGCGGGAAGAGCTGGTGCATCTCGTCCTCGCGATTGCCGCGGTCGGCTTCCAACCGCAAGAGCTGGAGTTCCTGGACGCGCCCCCGGAGTTCGCCGTGGAGCGCGCCCAGGCACAGCTTCAGACCTGGGGTGCCCTCGATGCCGGCGGCCGCATGACCGAATTCGGACGCCGACTCTCGGAGATTCCGGTGGATGTGGCACTCGCCCGCCTGCTACTCCAGGCGCCCCCGGAATTGAGGCGCGACGTGGCGGATCTCGCCGCTGCCCTGGAGAGCCGCGCGCCCCTTCTCCAGCGCCGTTCTGAGGACGAGGAAACCGAGGAAGAGGCCCCCTCGTGCGATGGCGTGCGCCTGATCCTGGCGCTCCGGCGGGGTGGCGTGGGGCAGGACGGCGCGCCGCGCGAGGCGCTCGCCGAGTGCCGCCGGATTGCCGACCAGCTCCGCGCTCTCTTTGACCTGCCGTCCCTTGCGGAAGATCCCGGTCCCGTGATGCCAGACCGCCCGGCGCTGCTGGCGCACCTGTTGCGCGAGTGGCCCGAGCGCGCCTATGTGCGCCGGCGGGGTGGCGATGCCTGGGGAAACGGCCAGGATGAGGTGCAATGGGGGCCGGCACGCTCGCGCGGGCGAGGTCGGCGCGGGCGCGACACGGAGAAGCCCGGGGATGGCCCGCAGGCCGCGGTGATGCTCGAAGTGGAGGCACTCGGCGACCGGGGCTTGCGCACGCAGCTGCGCACGCGCTACGCCATGCCCTGCCGCTTTGCCGACCTCCTGGAGGCTGGCCTGGGCACGCCGCGCGCCGAAAGCCCTGCCGTCTTCGAAGGGCGCGTCGTCGGCGAGGTGGCTATCGAGTATGCCGGCCGCGAGATCGGCCGCGAGACGCGAGAGCTCTCCGGCGCCCTGCTCCGTGAGGCGCTGGCGGATCTCATCCTCTCCGGTCGGCTGCTCGCCGAGGTAGCCCCCGCCCTGCGTGATGCCATCGATGCCTGGAACCTCCACCGCGCCCTGGAGGGGAGTGGCGCGCCTCCCATCGAACCGCGCGCCTGGCTATTGGAGCGCCTGGAGCGCCTGGGCGTCGAAGGCCCCGAGGACTGGTCGCTTCTCTCCCCATCGGATCTCCGCTTTCCGGAGCTGGACCCGCTGGTTCGGGCAGAGATGGACCGCCGCTATCCGCGCGTCTTCTCCTCTGGCCTGGCCAACTTCTCGGTGGAATATGACCCGGTGGCGCGCGTCATCACTCTTCACTGGCAGAGCGGTATGCGCAACGCCCGGCTCAGCGAGGGCACGCTCCCCCGCTGGAGCGGCTGGTGCATCAAGCTCGAGGAACGCGGGCGAGTGGTCACCCTCCGGGATCGATGAGCCGGGAAAGAGCTCGCCGCCTACCGCTCCGCGTGGAGGATCTCCATCATCGCCCAGATGTTTTCCGCCGGCGTCGGCGCCACGATTTGGTTCGAGCAGCCGACGATAATGCTCCCCTTCTCTTTCGCCACGGCGAGGGCGCTGCGCACCTCGGCGATGACCTCTTCCTTCGTGCCCACGTGAAGCGTCTCCGAGGCGATGCCACCCAAGAGCGTCAGGTGCGGGAAGGTGTCGCGAAGCCGGGCCAGATCCATGCCGGCGCGCCGGTCGATCTCATAGAAACAATCGACACCGGATGCGCCAAAGAGATCGTCGGCCACGGGCCAGAGGTCCCCATCCGAGGCAAACATGTGGTAGGTGCCAGCGGCATGGCAGGCGTCCGAGACACGCTGCAGCGCCGGAAGCATGATCTGATGGAAGGCACGCGGGGAGTAGAAGGGCCCGTTTTTCGAGGCGAAATCCCCCCCGCCCATGAGATGGGGCAGGCCCATCTGCGCCATCACCGCGGGCACCCGCGCGGCACGCGTCGCCTGGGCCATGAGGAAGCGGCCTACCAGGTCCGGGCGAAGGGCGATGGCCTCCAGCCAGACCGGCTCGCGGGGCACGCAGATGCCGATGCCAGTGCCCGGAATGGCATGCGTCTCGCCAAACTCGGCGATCGCTGCGACAAGGTCTGGATAGCTCTCCGGCTTCGGAGGCGGCGCCTCGGCAGCTGCCTGCTCCGCCGCGGCGATGTGGCGCTCCATATCCTCCAAAGTCAGCTCCGGGCGCGGGCTGTGATCGACCTCCTGGTAGAGCTCGTAGGCGGGGTCGAAGCGCATCACCCGCCAGACACCATCCTCCTGGCCATAGAAGAAGGTGTTCTCGTCAATGCGCCGCGTCGGCTTCTCCGGCATCCGCCAGTAGCTGGGGCGAACCAGGTCGAGTTCGAGCGTGCGCACCAGGTCAAACGTGTCCTGGCGCGTCCGTTCCAGGAACTCCTGGTGGGCATCCGGCCCCTCCCACAGCGCCCGCGCCTCACGATACTGCTGGATGCCCCCGCCCACGTAGGCTTCACGCTCCAGGACGATGGACGCGGCACGCGATGAGAACCCTCCCTGGTAGATCGGCACCTTGTCGGTCGGACGGTGCTCGAAGACGGCAGCGACTCGCTCCTTTGGAAGCATGCGATGGACTCCTCACTCGTTGCCGGCGCGGGCTAAACACGCGCTCCCCCGCGGGCTATCCATCGGTTCGCTGCCGACCAGGCACGCCCCTGCCGCGGGCCGCGGCTCAGAAGGGGTACACGTCCGGCACGTCATACTTCCGGAAGTTCCACGGCTCATTCACATAGTAGTCGGGATAGGGCCACTCATTCAGCTTCCTCGCCGGATAGAGCTTCACGTGCCCGTCCACGAAAGCGATGTTGGCCCACCCATCCTTACGCTCGTCCGGGCCATCGAGGTTGTGGCGGCCGGCGACGTAGCCGGGATTGATGTAGTACCACCCCCGGTAATGCAGCGGCGGATCGTTCGGATGCTGGTAGTTGGCCTCTCCCACCATGATCGTCTTGGATGGCTGGGCGATCTCCGCGAGGCACGCCGGGCGGTTCATCTCGCTGGTGGGGTTGTAGGAGGGACTGCCTGCGATGGAGTAGCGCGCGATCCCGTAGGCCACGTAAGCCGTATCCTTCTGGTAGCCGCGCACGTTGGGGCACTTGAAGACATCATCCGCGTCGGTCGTGCCCGCCTTCCCGGCGATGTACGGCTTCACCCAGGAGGCCCATACCCGCGCATAGGAGTATGGCTCCGGATAGAGGATCGGGAAGGTCTCGTCGTGGTCCTGCGTGTACATCAGGACGCCCATGGCGATCTGCTTCAGGTTCGACTGGCATGTCGCCTTGCGCGCGTTCTCTCTCGCGCGCGCAAAGACAGGCAGGAGCACAGCCGCAAGGATGGCGATGATGGCGATCACCACTAGCAGCTCAATCAGGGTGAAGCCACTATCACATCCCTTGTTGCGGCACCCCTGCTTCCTGAAGAGCGGGGCCTGCATCGCACGAACCTCCTCTCCGGCCACAAAGGCCAGCGGGGCACTGGATTGCGTGGAATGCAACAAGACCAGTTTAGTATATCATCTCGAGCGCCGGGCGTCAAGCCCGGGCGGGCTCCGGGCTCCCTCGAAAGGGGTCGCATAGCCCAGCGAGTGCGCACCTTCCCATCCGCGTCCGTGCCTTTCGTCCGGGGTATCGAGCCCCAGAAGGTGAGGAGGCAGTGTGTCGCGAAGAGGCGTTCTGAGGGAGAGAAGCGATGGAGAAGCTGAGAGTCGGTATTCTGGGGCTACGGCGGGGCATGGCGCACCTGCGCAACTTCCTGGCGGTCGAAGAGGCGGTCGTCATCGGCGCGGCGGACCGGCTGCCGCTGTATCGCGAGCCAGCCGAGGCGCTGCTAAAGCCTGCGGGAGGCAAGGTGGTCGCCGAGTTCGAGGAGCTGTTGGCGATGCGCCCGGATGCCGTCGTCATCGCCAGCAATGGCAAGCGCCAGGTGGAGCACGCCTGTCAGGCGCTGGAGGCCGGCTGCCACGTCCTCTCCGAGGTGCCAGGCGCCGATACCTTCGAGGAGCTGATCCGCCTGCGCGATACCGTCGAGCGCACCGGCCAGGTGTACATGCTCGGCGAGAACTCCTGCTTCCTCGATTTCCTCCGCTACTGGCGCAAGTGGTTGGTGGATGGCCGGCTGGGCCCCATCTCGCTCGCGGAAGCGGAGTACCTCCACTACCTGCCGGAGACGCTCTCCGCCCCGGACGGCACCCGCATCTCCCCCTCGCGGGCGCGCGCCCTCGGCCGCGCCGGCTGCCGCCCCATCTGGCGCGCGGATCAGCCCCCGATCCAATACCTCACGCATGATCTCGGCCCCCTGCTGGAGGTGCTGGATGACCGCTGCGTCTCCGTGACCTGCCGGAGCGCACCCTGGCGCTCGCCCGATTGCCCCTTGCGCTCCGACGGGCAGATTGCCCTCTTCGAGACGGCGAAAGGCACGCTGATCAAGATACTGATTACCTTGAACACGCGCCGTCCGTCAGAGCACCGCTACCGTCTCTTTGGCACCGAGGGAAGCGCCGAGTGGTTCAGTTACGAGGGTTTCTGCCGGCGCTTCGATCGCGACCGGCAAGAATCCGAGGGATGGGAGCGCGTGCCGATCGGCGCCGCGGCACGCGGCACCGATGCCAGCACCGGCCACGGCGGCACCGATCTCCAACTCGCCCGCCACTTTACCCGCGCTCTCCTGGAGGGCCGGCCCGCGCCCATCGATGTCTACCGCGCCATCGAGTTCTGCCTGCCAGGCATTATCGCCAACCGCTCGGCAGAGATGGGGGGCGTGCCCCTCCCCATTCCCGACCTGCGCCGCGCGCCCTACTCTGCCACGCGGTTTTGGGATGCCGTCTCCCTGCCCGAGAAAGAGCCACCGGCCGAGGCGTCCTGACCTCCGGGAGGACCGTCACGAACCCGCGCCTATTGGATGAGGGTGATTCCATCCAGGCGCGGGTACTTCAGGAAGAGCTCATTGATATCCTTCACCCCCTCGGGAAGGGTGACGAGGAACGCCTGCTGTCCGGCCGCGATGAAACGCTGGCGCAGGTCACGCGCGGCGCGCTGGCCCGGCTCGTCGTTGTCGAGGCAGATGAGCACGCGCCGGTCTCGGAATTTCGGGATCCACTCCGACTTGAAGCAGCCCACGCCCAGGATTCCAACCGCCGGCACCCCATACTCCAGCCAGGTGAGGGTATCGATCACGCCCTCGCTTAGCACGACGGCGTCGCCGGGCGAGAGGGTTGCGAGGATGTCGTGATTGTAGAGGCAACAGATCGGCCTGCGCACGCTCAGATACTTTGGCTCGCGTCCATCCACCCGGCGGCCCTGGAGAAAGCACGCCTTTCCCTGATGGTAGAAAGGGAACACGATGGGATGGCGGTAGAAGATGAGCCCCCTCTCGTTGAAAAGCCCGCTCGCCCGCAGCTCCTCCTCCGCGTAATCATCACGCAGGCGATTCTCGATACTCGTGGCATCGTGGACCCAGACGATGCCCATGCGGTCGGCCGTCTCCCGCGAGATGCCGCGCCACCGGGTCAGGTAGTTCACTTCACCGATCCGGTCGCACCAGAAGAGGAAGCGGGAATAGATGCGGGCGATTTGCTCCGGCTCAAGCTGTGGCTCGGGCGCGGGAGGCGGCCGGTCGGGCGCAACCAGCGCGTATGCGTCCGGGTCCTCCTGGACCAGCCGCACCCTGGGACCCCGCGTGCCCGGGGTGGCTTCGGGGGCGGTTCTCGATTTCGGCGCAGGCGTAGGGAAGCGCCGCGGGACGGTGCTCGCTCCGCGGCTGCCGGCCGGTGGCGGGGGCATGCCGGCGCGCGCGGCCAGGTAGGCCACGGCCCCCTCGCGTGAGACTCCGCGGGCCAGCATCACCAGGTCGATCACGCTGCCGCCCACGTCGGGGCAAACCCAGCAGTGGAAGGTGTTGCGCCGGCGGTTGAAGGAGAGCGAGGGGCTCCGGTCGCCGTGGGCATGCGCTTCGGGCCGGAGACAGCGGCACCTGGTACCGCGCACGGCGAGACCCAGCTCCTGCGCGACGGCCACGATATCGTTGCGCCGGATCAGCTCGTCGTAATAGTCGCTCCTCACCGCGAACCTCTACGCCGCGCCAAGAGACACGCGCAGCTCCTCCATGCCGCCCACCAGGCCGTTGGAGTGCGTGAAGACGGCCGAGCCGGCCACCAGAACACGCGCGCCAGCACGGACGACCACCGGAGCGGTGCGGGCGTTGATCCCGCCATCCACCTCAAGCTCCACGTGGGGCGCTTGCTCATCCAGCATGTGGCGCGCCTCGGCGATCTTGGCGGTCATCGCCTCGATGTAGGACTGCCCCCCGAAGCCGGGCTCCACGGTCATCACCAGCAGCAGGTCGATCTCGGAGAGGACGTGGCGCACCACGTCCACAGGCGTCGCCGGGTTCAGCGAGACGCCCGCGCGACACCCCGCCTCGCGGATCTGGCAGAGGAGACGGTGGAGATGGAGCGATGCCTCCGCATGCACCGTCAGGATGCTCGCCCCGGCCTTCGCGAACGCCTCCACGTAGCGCTCGGGTTCGTCGATCATCAGGTGGGTATCGAGCGGGAGGGAGCAAGATCGGCGGATGGCGGCCACCACACCCGGCCCGAAGGTGATGTTGGGCACGAAGCGCCCGTCCATAATATCCAGATGGAGGTAATCCGCGCCGGCCGCCTCGGCAGCGCGTGCCTCTTCGCCAAGACGCGCGAAATCCGATGACAGCATCGATGGGGCGATCTTCACCATCAACGCACTCTCCCTCGTCCCGCCACCTTCCAGGAGCCGACCACCTCGCCCCCGCGATGGAGCACCAACTCGTCGTGCAGGTTGACCAACGGGCAGACGTGGTTGGGCACGATAGTCACGCGGTCGCCGATGCGCCACGCGCGGGTTGCGCCCGAAAGATCGGCCATGCCGTGTTCCTCACTCATCCAGGAGATGATGACGCCCGGGTCCTCCAGCAGCATTCCGTGTCCTTTGCCATCGCCGGCGCCGTAGCGGTCGCTGGTGAGCGTCTTCGAGCCGGCATCGACGATCATCTGGCCGGGCACGGCGGTGCTCACCACCGTCGCCAGGACATGGAGCGCGGTATCTTCCAGCGTGCATGCCTCCACACCCAGGGTGTTCCGGTCATTGAAGACGTAGGTACCGGGGCGCGCCTCAGTAATCCCCTTCAACAGGTGCGTATGGTAGAGCGTTGGGGTCGAGCCGCCGGTCACCTGGCGCCAAGTAATCCCGGCCGCGGTGAGCGTCTCGTAAAGGTGCTCCAGGCGGGCGTTCTCGTCCGGGATCCTCCGCACGCGCTCCTCCGCCGTGCCCTTCAGATGGCCCTGGTAGACCATCGGGCCGATGAAGTCGAGGCCCGGCAGATCCATCACCAGGCGACAGAGGTCCACCAGCTCGGGGCCGACGGCAAGCCCGCAACGCCGCATCCCGGTGTCGGCCTCTACGACGACGCCCACGGTGTGGCCGGCGGCGCTGGCGGCGCGCGAGATCTCTCGGGCCACCTCCTCGGAATCGAGGGCGACACGAATATGGGCACGCTCGCAAAGCGCCATCAGCCGGCGCAGCTTCACCTCGCCCACAAGCGGGTAGGCGATAAAGATCTCCTCAATGCCGGCATCCGCCATCACCTCGGCCTCGCCCAGCTTCGCGACGCAGATCCCCCCGGCGCCCAGCTCAATCTGCCGCCGGGCGATCTCCGGGCATTTGTGCGTCTTGGTGTGCGGCCACAGCGTCACTCCGTGGGCGCGCATATACTCCGCCGCCCGGCGGAGGTTGCGCTCCATCACATCCAGGTCGACCACCGCGACAGGCGTATCCAGTTCACTGATATGCATCTCATCCCCTCACGCCACAGACCCAGGGCCTGGGCACTCCGACCCATCGCGCCGCGCCCCCATCGCGCAGGCCGAGGCGTCTCCACTGGAGTCCTAATGCGACCTCCGGCAGGCGATTCCCTGCCGGAGGCTGGCGCTCGGGAGGGCGGTGATACCGGGGATCTCGGGATAGGGGCAGGTCAGGCGTAGAAGTCGAGTGGGGTGGCAGATGGCTGCTTTGCCCGCGTGATGGTGGTCGTCTTGCCGCCCGAGGCGTAAACGCGGCCGCACTCCGGGCAGACCGACGTGAAGATCTGGACGGATTGGGCGATGACCTCGCGGCCCCGGGCCTCGGCATGGGACTGCTCGCGGCGCACGTGCTCCTGCTCGTGGGCGCGCACCATGGCGCCGGAGAGCTGCGCCGGGATGTGGCCCGACGCCTTGAAGGAAACGCCCGGGTCGTTGGAGCCATCCTGGTAGCGACGCGCGCGACAGGTCTCGCACTCCATCAAGCCCCGGCGCTTCAACGCCCGCTCATCCAGCCGTTCCTTCTCGGTGGCGGGGGTGTCTGGAACGGCGGTCGGAGGTGGTGTATCCGCGTTCTCCAGGTGGGCCTGTCCTGCCAGCCCGTCCCGTGCGCGCGTCTCCGGGCTGGCCCGCCGCTCGCTCTGCAACGCTTGCCACCATTCCAGCGCCGCGGATCGTCTTGGCTCAATCGGCTCGACCATCGCTCCCTCCAGGGATGTCGTTCAGGCTGCGGGGCGTGCCAACACCCGGGCGGCCTACGCGCCCGGCCGATAGAACACCCCCTTTTAGCGAACCTTTCGGCCGCACGCCGCCAGGTCTTAAGCGGCCCAACTGTCCGGTGCCGGCAGGCGCCCTCATGAAGGGAGTCAACCCGACGCGATCCGCTCCGACGGGAGAGGGCGGCCCCCCGGGCCTTCGGGCCGGGGGGCCGCAGAGCGGGCATCGCGGTGCCTACTGCAACCGGCCGAAAAGGCCCTTCAGCGGGTAGCGCGTACCTCGTTTACCTTTTCGGCCTTCACCCACTTGACATGCCCATCGTAGAAGGCCAGGTTCATGCCCTCCGAGTGCCGGTTCGCAAGGCGGTGAGGTGAGGCGCTATAGCCAACGCCTCGCCCCCCATCGGGCAAAACCGCCCCATCCTGGTAGAAGTAAGGGCGCTCGATCCCCTCCGCGAAGACGGCCGTCTCCGAGACGTAGTTGAATGTCGCCTGCGAGTAGCCCCCATTGGCGTAGTTGTAGGAGTAGCTCAGCTTGAAGTTGGCCCACTCGGCGCCCCAGTAGCTGCTGTCTCCCGCCACGAGGCTGACGCAGTTCTTCTGCGCGTCGCTGGGGCAGCCAAAGACTTGCGTGTTCTTTATGTACGGCTGGATGCCGTCCCACACGTTCCCATGGTCTCGGATGTTCGCCGAGGCCCCATAGGGGTACACCTCATCGTAGTCCTGAATGTACTGCAACAGAGCGGTGCCAATCTGCTTGAGGTTCGACTGGCAGTTTGACTTGCGCGCGTTCTCTCTAGCACGCGCGAAGACGGGGAAGAGGATCGCCGCCAAGATTGCGATGATCGCGATCACAACGAGCAGCTCAATAAGCGTGAAACCGTGCCGGACCCTGGATCCCATCGATGCTCTCCTTTCCGCTAACGCAGAAGGACAGACGGGGGGATGCGCGGCCACAAAGGAGCGACGGGTTGGAGCGTGGCCGCACTCCCTGTGAATGCCACTATCATAGCACGCGCCTGCCCAAATGGCAAGCGCAAAATGAGGGGGCCAGAGATTCCGAACCCCGGGAGCGGAATCCGGCGCAGACTCCTGCTAGATACCGGCACGCCTGAGGGGCAGGCGCCTCCCAAGGGAAGCGCGCCTGCCGGGCAGCGCGTGAGGAGGCGCCCCTCTAGTTTCCACCTCGTCTGCCGATAATCTGATTAGGAGACGGCAGGGGTAGGCCCCCCCCTCCGTCGGGTGTTCCGAAGGCTGGAAGCGGGCTTCGGTGCAGCATCGCCGCGGGGGGAACCTGGGCATCTCGCGGAGCCGTCCCGCGTCTGCTCATCATGGCGCTCCCCGTCGGGGTTCGGACAAAGGGCAGCGAAATGCCTTTTTCTGATAACCCTGCCTTCGCGACACCCTTCGGCAACCGGCGCGGCCATGCGGCCGTTCCTCCCGCGCTTTGGCGCGGGTTGCTGTTCGCCTACTCCAAGAGCTGTTGTGCCGGGCCCCGTGATCCGGCGAGGGTTGAGACTGAATTCAGAGGAGGATGGATCATGCGAAAGGCAATCGTGATCCTCACCGCGGCGCTGGCGCTTTCCGTCATCGGGGACCTGCGCCCGGCACGCGCGGAGAAATGGGCCCTCCTGGTCGGGATAAATGACTATGAGGCCCCACAGATTCCCGACTTGCGAGGGTGCGAGAACGATGTCAAGTTGATGCAGATGGTGCTCACCCAGAAGTTCGGATTCCCCCAGAAGAATGTCCGGACGCTGCTGAGCAAAGATGCCACCAAGAAGCGAATCCTTGAGGAGTTCGACAACTGGCTGGTCAAGCAGGCCAAGCCGGGCGATGTCGTCGTCTTTCACTTTAGCGGCCATGGCAGTCAGGCGCCGGACGACAACGGCGATGAGCCCGATGGCATGGATGAGACCCTCTGCCCCACCAACATACGCACCAGCGCCGCCTTCGATGATATCCGCGACGAGGAGTTCGGCGCGGCGATCAGCAGGCTGAAGGCAGGCAGCACCACGATCATCCTGGACTGCTGCCACTCTGGTACCGGCACGCGCGATCTCGATGATCTGCTCTCTCCGGTTCGGGTGCCCACGGATGCGCAGGGCAGGCCGATGACGACCCGCACGCGCATGGTGATCCGCCCCGAGTTGCTCAATCTCGCGGATAACGAGCTTCCGGCCTCCGAGCTAACCACCGCCGGGATGTTCCTGGGCGACTTCACGCGCCCTGGCGCCGGCACCCGCGCGCTGCAAGAGCAAGCTGGCACTCGCGACGCGGAGATGAACTACACCCTGATCACCGGGTGCCGCGCCGAGCAGACCTCGGCCGATGCGCCCTTCCCGATGGAGGGCAACAAGTACTACTATTTCGGCGCGCTCACCTACAACCTGGTTGGCGCCCTGATGCAGATGGATCCCAGCGATCCCTCCTGGACCTACGAGAAGCTGATCGGCGGGGCGGTAAAGAACCTCAAGAGCAAGAACTTCAAGCAGGATCCGCAGCTCGAGGGCCGTGCCAACGCGCGCGTCTTCTGGGCGCCTCCCGTCTCGCAGGCGCAGCCCGCTACGCAGGCGCCTCAGCCGCCGCCGACTCCCAGCAAGCCCTTCATCCTGGTCACCGATGTGGGTGGCGACCGAGTGGAACTGGGGGCGGGCGTGGCCGCGGGTATCACCGCCAAGTCCGTCTACACCATCTATGAGCCGGACGACTATAAGCTCGAAGGTCCGGGCATCGCTCTGGCCGAGGTTCGCGACGTCTACAACGGCACCAGCATCGCCGTGCTCAAGCGCGCGGATGCCAAGAAACTGCGCAAGGGCTGCCGCGCGGTTGAAACGCTTCACTACTACCCGCCCACCAAGCTCTACGTCACCTCGGTGGGCCCGAAGAAGGCGCAGGTCGAGGCGGCTCTCAAGGCGAAGTGCCCCTTCGTTAGCATCGCCCCGTCGCTCCAGGACTTCACCGACCGCGTGCTCCGTATCGAGGAACAAGACGGTAAGCTCGCGGCCTGGCTCGTCAACATGGAGGGGCGACGCTTCCTGCGACACACCGCCGATACCCCCGCAAAGCTGGTCGACGCGCTGTATCGAGACCTGAGCAACGCCTTCATCATCAAGCAGCTCACCCAGCTCGATAACCCCGCCGCGGCCTTCAAAGTCAAAGTGTGGGTTGAGGGCCCGGCCACAAAGTGGGAAGGCGACAACATCGTCTTCAAGTTCAAGGCCGACCGTGACTGCTATCTGAACCTGATCGACTGCGGCACGAGCGGGCAGGTGACAGTGCTCTTCCCGAACGCCTATCACAAGGACAACCGGATCCAGGGCGGCAAGGAGTACTCGATCCCGTCGGCGGAGATGGGCTTCGACATCCAGACCCAGGGCCCGTCCGGCCGTGAGATGGTCAAGGCGATTGCCACTCTACGCCCGCTGAACCTGCTCGATTTCGACTTCAACCAGTTGACGAAGGAGAACAACGCGGGCTTCCTCACGCGTACGCTGGACGAGAGCGCCGGCGATGCTGTCAAGATGGGGCAGACGATGTCGCGCAGCCTTGGCGGAGATCTGGCAACGGGTACTCGCTCGAAGGACTTCAAGATCGTGAAGCGCCCCGATCCGCCCGCGCCCCCGGCGCCGGCGGTGGTGCAGGTCTCTCAACCCCTGCCGCCCAAGCCGCCGGCGGCAACGGTTCCCACGCAGCCGGTGAAGCCGCCCGCGCAGCCTGTCAAGGTCGAGGTCACCCCGCAGCAGATCCCGACCACGGGCTGGGCGACCGACTCCGTCCTGGTGGACGTGAAGACCAAGGGGGTCTGATCACAGCGGAGCGCGACTGAACGCGACCAACTGGCCCGGGGTGGGACTCTCCCGCCCCGGGCCCTCGTTTTGAGAGCCGGATGCCGTGGGAATCGCTTGCGCGCCCCTTGCCCGGCCTCTCCTCTCTTCGGGGCTGGCGGAAGCCCCCCGAGCCGGCGCGCCCGCCCAAGCGGACCAGCCTCTATCATTCCTCACAGCCGCCGCTTTGCCGCAGGGAAGGAACCCGAGCCCCAGAGCGATAATGAATCTGTGACACGCTAGGGACGCGAGCCGGTGCCACGCGGGGAGCGATTCCAGACGCGCCTGCAACTCGGAAGCGCGCAACACCGCCGTGTGATGGCCACCGCTCGGTTGATCCTGAAAGGCGCGAGCCATCGCGCGTCTCGGGTCCAGAGGGCGGCCTTGCCGCAGCACGCTTGCCACAGCCCCCGGACGCCCATGGTGGCTAACCCAACCGCCCGCACTGCCGGAGAGCCTCGCGGGCCCCTCTGCGACGGACGGGCAGGTTGGATCCAGGCTCCGTAGCTCGCGCGGTGCCCGAGCCACGGTGATGATAGCCTGCGAGAGGAGTACACTCACGATGAAGCATCTCGGCACGATAGCAGCGGTCGCGGGCCTGCTGTTGCAGGTGGGAGCGGCCCACGCCATCTCCTTTGCGCCGCCCCGCCCCATTGTCCCGACGGCGGTCGAAGACCCGAGCGGCGAGAGGACGGCGGGCCTAACACTGGGCCTCGCCGCCGCATCCTGGGATCAGCCGGACCAGACAATTCGCGACAGCGCCGGGACTCTGCTCGGCGCCATTGAGTTTGGCACGCAGGTGAGACCGGTGATCACCGCGGAATACCGCGTCAACGACACGTGGTCGTTGGGGTGCTGGTACAACTTCGTTTCCTGGGACACGGTGCTCCACCCTGTGGCGGCGCCAAGCAGCGTGGTGGCCGCCGATGCCAGCGTCGATGGCGGCATCTATGAGCTGCACGTCACACGCGACTTCCCCGGCAAGAACCGGTGGGATCTCTCGGCGCAACTGGGGTTTCAGCACACCAAGTATGAGGGATCCTACAGGGTGGCAACGGTCGGCCAGGGCATCCAAACGCAGAAGTTCGAGTATGAAAGCCAGCAGGCGGTGGCGTGGGGCCTGGGAACCTATAAGATCCCGGGCGCGCGGGAAAACGCGCCCAGCTTTGGCCTGATGGGTGGCCTCGGCCTCTCTCAGCGCCTCAAAGGCGAGGGCAGCGCCACACAAGCCCATCTCCTCCTGGGAGCCTCGGCTGCCTTCACCCCAACGATCAGCGCGACCGCATCGATGTGGCTGGTCGATCTCACGGATGACTCCCTGGCGCGCTTCACGGCCGGCGTGACAGGCCGCTTCTGACAGGCGAGCCCGGATGTGGCAGAGCACTCTGAGGATCTCGCCCTGGAATCGGAAAGGTGCCTGAGACCCGGGCGGGGAATAGAAGAGTGCGCCGGGTGAACCCCTCCTCTACCAGGAGGCGCGCCCGGATCGATGCCACGCGATGGCTCGGTTACCCACCGGCGGCGGCGCCGCAAGAGAGCGTTGTGGCGATGCCGCCGCCCAGCAAGAAGAGGAAACGGTCTGACCAATGAAGAGATACTGGAGCGCTATCCTCGCCGCTACGCTGCTTCCCGCCTGCGCCGGGCGCGCGGGCGCCGTTAGCTTCCTGCCGATTCCAGACAACGCGGCCAACGAGTTCTCGTGGGGCGCCGGACTGGCGCCCGGCGGCGAGGTGTCATTGCCGCCTTCCCGCTTCCGCGTGGGCCTCTTTGCCGCCCATTGGAAGGTGCCCGAGGTGAGCATCTCCCACTACACCGGGCAGGCCGGCGATGCCGTTCGCTTCGAGGCCACCACGATGCCCGTCGTCGAAGTGGATTACCGCCTCGGCAAGCGCCTGCGCCTGGGAGCCTGGTACAACCCGGCGGATACGCGCGTCTGGCTGAAGGGCCCGACGGCCGACCTCCTGAAGACCAGCCCGCAGCCGGTCATCGGCTCGACGCATCTGGATCGCACCAGCCTGAACATGTGGAACGTCAATCTGGCCTACCAGCTGCCGAACGAGACGGCGCTTGCCCTTGGGCTGACACGTTACCAGGGCACGCTGGCGATGCGGGTGCCGAACTGGCGCGGGTCAGACGACCTGGCTTTCACCGCGGAGCTGGGGGCGACGGAGCTGAGTCTGTGGGGCTACCGCAGCCTGCGCATCTGGGAGTACACGCAGAGGCCGGCCTACCTCACGGGCGGCCTCGGGCTCTGCCACCGCGTCTCGCACGATTCCGGCTCTCCCGGTTCGAAGACGACGCTGGAGGGCTCGGTGGGCCTAGCGTACTTCCCATGGGAGCGGCTGTCGCTGAATGCCGCCGTCTGGTTGACGGACCTGACGGATGAGGACGCCTTCACCGCCCGCGTGAGCACGGGCATCACCGGGCACTTCTGATCGATGGCGCGCGCCTATCTGGGTCTGGGCAGTAACCTGGGCGACCGTCTGGCGCACCTGCGTTCCGCCATCCGCATCCTGGAGGAACGCGGGATCGTGACGGTGCGGGCTTCCCATGTCTACGAGACAGCTCCGGTGGGGCCTGTCCGGCAGCAGGCATTCTTGAATGCTGTGGTGGAGGTGGAGACCACTCTGCCTCCGGTTGGTCTGTTGGCGTTCGCGGCTGCGGTGGAGAAAGCCCTGGGCCGCGAGCGCCTGCAGCGCTGGGGCCCGCGCACTCTGGACATTGATCTCCTTCTCTATGAGGATCGCCGGGTGGATCTGCCCTATCTGCAGATCCCCCATCCCCGCATGCACGAGCGCCGCTTTGTGCTGCTCCCGCTCACCGAACTGGAGCCCGAGATCCGGATCCCGGGCGTCGGACGGGCGCGCGATTGCTTGGCAGCCCTGGACGAAGCAGAGCAGCCGGCCACTAAGCGCGAGCCGCTTCTTCATTCGGGTGCCTGACAAACGACCGTTCCCCTTTCTTTTTTGCTCTTCCCTATGCTATAATCCGTGTGGAGCTTGTTTGCCTGGGGGCAGCACAGGCCGCGTCTCCTGCCGCCGCCGGCCGGTCGTGCGCGGCGTGTTCCCCCGCAACCTATTGGCGGCCGGCACAGACAGCGAAAGCCCGGACTCAATGCTCCGCACCCGCGTCCGCTTGTTCCAGGCTTTCGGTTGGCTCATATCCCTGGGGGCCGCTTGCTCACGTGAGGGAGACGCTGCCCGCGGGCTTGACGGAACTCGCCGCGGAAGCCTGCCAACGGCGGCGCTCGGCAAGGAGAGAAAAGTGAACACGATCATTGACGATGTCATCGGGCGTCAGATACTCGACTCTCGTGGCAACCCCACCGTGGAAGCAGAGGTCTTTCTGGAAGGCGGCATCAGCGCGCGCGCCGCGGTGCCCTCGGGCGCGTCCACCGGCGTGCATGAGGCCGTCGAGCTACGCGACGGCGATAAGAGCCGTTACCTGGGCAAGGGCGTCCGCAAAGCCGTTCACAACATCAACGAGGTGATCGGCCCCGAGCTGATCGAGAACCAGATGGACGCCACGGACCAGATCGGTATCGATGACCTGATGGCCGGTCTGGACGGCACGCACAATAAGGGCAAGCTGGGCGCCAACGCCATCCTCGCCGTCTCGCTGGCCGTAGCCAACGCCGCAGCGAAGGCGCTGGATCTCCCTCTCTACCGCTACATCGGCGGAGTGAGCGCGCGCCAACTCCCCGTGCCGATGATGAACATCATCAACGGCGGCGCGCACGCCGACAACAAGCTGGATTTCCAGGAGTTCATGATCATGCCCGTCGGCGCGCCCACCTTCTCCGAGGCGCTGCGCATGGGCGTCGAGGTGTTCCACACCCTCAAGGGCGTGCTCAAGGACAAGGGCTGGAACACCGCCGTAGGCGATGAGGGCGGCTTCGCGCCCCAGATCAACTCCACCGAAGAGGCGCTGGCAACAATCATCCAGGCAATCGAGAAAGCCGGCTACACCCCGGGCAGCGATGTCTATCTCGCCATGGATGCCGCTACCTCGGAGCTCTTCCGGGATGGCGTCTACCACTTCGAGGGCGAGGGCACCACGCGCACGCGCGAGCAGATGGTGGAGCTCTTCACCCGCCTCGTGGACACCTACCCGATCATCAGTATTGAGGACGGCATGGCCGAGGACGACTGGGACGGCTGGAAGATGCTGACGGATGCCATCGGCAAGCGCGTCCAGCTTGTGGGCGATGACCTCTTCGTCACCAATACCGAGCGCCTGGAGCGCGGCATCCGCGAGGGCATCGGCAACTCGATCCTGATCAAGGTGAACCAGATCGGCTCGCTCACCGAGACGCTGCAAGCCATCGAGATGGCCAAGCGCGCCGGCTATACCGCCGTTATCTCTCACCGCTCCGGCGAGACGGAAGATGCCACCATCGCCGATATCGCCGTCGCCACCAACGCCGGCCAGATCAAGACGGGCGCTCCGTCGCGCACCGACCGCGTCGCCAAGTATAACCAGCTGCTGCGCATTGAGGAGCAGCTGGACGACCTCGCCCAGTACCGGGGCATCGAGGTCTTCTATAACCTGCGCGACCGCTAATCTGTAACAATCGCGGGGTGGCCCGAGCCCGGGGCAGTGCTCCAGGCTCCGGCCATCCCGTTCGGTACGCAGGGATCCGCACTCTATCCGGTTGGGGAGCAGCAGGGCCAGGATGAACGACGCATGGATCGCGTCCGACCATCGTGTGGACCCCGCCAGGAGGGGGCGTGGCCTTCCCACACGCCCGCGTTCCCATCCCAGCCCCGAGGGGGAGAAACATGCGCCGTACGAAGATAGTCTGCACCATCGGCCCGGCCTCCAGTTGCCCGGATATTCTGGAGCGCCTGATCCGGGAAGGGATGGATGTCGCCCGCCTCAACTTCTCGCACGGCACGCATGAGGAGCACGCCCAGAACATTCGGACGATCCGAGAGATCGCCAAGCGCCTCGGGAAGCCGGTCGCCATCCTCCAGGACCTCTCCGGGCCGAAGCTGCGCATCGGCGAGATGGCCGGCGAAGTCACCCTCGTGCCGGGCCAGCCGTTCACGCTCACCACACGCGATATCGTTGGCAACGAGCGGTGTGCGTCGGTCCCCATCGAGGACCTTCCGGCCAGCCTCTCGCCTGGCAACCGCCTCTTCCTGAACGACGGCATCATCGAGCTCAACGTGACCGAGACCACCGAGACGGAGATACGCTGCGTCGTTCGCACGGGCGGCCGCTTGAGCAGCAACAAAGGGCTCAACGTGCCGGATGTCTCCCTCAGCATTGATCCAATCACGCCCAAGGATCTGGAGGACCTCGATTTTGGCATCGACCACGGGGTAGACTGGGTGGCAGCGTCATTCATCCGCAGGGCAGAGGACCTGGCGCGGCTGCGCGAGCGAATGGCCGCGCGAGGCGTGCGGATCCCCATCCTGGCCAAGATCGAGAAGCATGAGGCGGTGAGGAATCTCGACGCGATCCTGGAGGCCGCTGATGGCGCCATGGTGGCCCGCGGCGACCTGGGCATCGAAGTCTCCATCGACGAAGTGCCGATCATCCAGAAACGGATCATTGCCCGCTGCAACGCTCAGGCCAAGCCGGTTATCACCGCCACGGAGATGCTCGACTCGATGCACGACCGCCCGCGCCCCACGCGCGCGGAGGTCACGGATGTCGCCAACGCCATCTTCGACGGCACCGACTGCGTGATGCTCTCCCGAGAGACCGCTACCGGGCGTTTCGCTGTCGAGACGGTGCAGATGATGCACCGCATCGCCGTGCGCACCGAGGAATCGGAGCGCTACCAGCGTACCCTACAGGAACACAAGGATACCGTGGCACAGGATGTCACGGATGCGATCGGCGAGGCGATCCGCGCGATGGCCCTGGATCTGAAGGTGGCCGCCATCGTGCCGTCGACCGCTTCCGGCTACACCGCGCGCATGGTAGCGAAATACCGGCCCATCTGCCCCATCATCGCCGTTTCGCACCTTCCCGAGACGGTGCAACGCCTCGCGTTGACGTGGGGCGTCAAGCCCATGCTCTCCAGTCCGGTGGGCACCACCGATGAAATGCTGCGAGAAGCGGTGACCGTCTCGCTGGCGACGGGTTTGGTAAAGCGGGGAGACCTGATCCTCATCTCAGCCGGGGTACCGATCGGCACCCCGGGGCACACCAACCTGATCAAAGTGGAAAGGGTGTAGGAACAACTCAAGCCTATGGATATCGGACCGCAGTAGCGGGAGAGATTCATGCCCCTTCGGGAGCGTGTTTCCCCCCGCTGAACGCGGCAGGGAAGCGCGCGCGGTTCGCGGCGCAGGGGCTCTGATGCTCGGCTCTGTCGGACCGCCTGCGACACACACCCATTTTCAGTTGCGAATGGTACGAGCAGGTGAGACAACCTCCAGGTAGAGAGCATGAGCCACTCCTAATCCAGCGAAAGGCGCGCCGCTCCGGGAATCCTCGGATCAGACGGCTGTGGCGGATGGCCAAGCGCCTCTTCCTCTGCCTCGGCGCGGCGGCAGCACTGGTCTGGCTCACCTGCGCGGCACTGCGCCCCTACCTGCTAGACCGCGAAGAGGTGGCGGCGATTCGCCGTCTCTCCGCTGAAGTCGCGGCGGTAGAAGCGCAAAATGATGCCCTGCGGCGGCGGATCGCCGTGCTGAAGACTCCCAAGGGGATCGAGGTGGAGGCGCGCCGGCTGGGATGGGTGCAACCCGGGGAGATCCTGATTCAGACCTCGGAGGAGCCCCCCCCGCCGCCAGCATCAGACCCCGAGACGGCAGACAAGCCACCCCTCGGCGCCGTGCAGGCCGCCCGCGAGGGAGGATTCCTGCGCCAAACCCTCGAGCGCCTCTCGCGCGCTCTGCGGCACGAAAGGCCAGTCGAATCCCGGCCCGGGAAACCGTGAAAGAGCCAGACGCGATGGCCAATGCCGCGTGCAGATAGTCCGTGTGGCATTGAGCACGCCGGCATCACGCCGCTCGCGGCAAGATGCGAACGCCTGTGCCCTCTCCCCGGGCGACGCTGCCCTATGGCCGGGGGATGTACAGCCACTCCACGGGAAAGCGGGTGATCTGCGTCCGGCTGAGGTGCGGTAGCCCGGTGGTCGTCGCGCAGTAGGCCAGGAGCACCTGGTCGCCCACAAACTCCATCGCCGTGTAGCAGAACCAGCCCTCGGGGTCTTCCTCGATGCTCTTCGTGTTTTCCCACGACACCCCCTCGTCACGCGAGAGGGCGGCGCGCAGGGGGGTGCGCTTGCCCTGCAGCGCCGGGTCGATGTCGCGGTGGTCGTTCCATACCAGCAGGAGGTCGCCCGTCTTCGGGATGCGCTTCACGGTGGCGGGCGAGACGGGAGAGAGGAGCTCCGTGCGCTCGGGGGCAGTCCAGGTCTCCCCGCCGTCACTGGACCAGGAACGCATCTGGCACCCCTGGTCGGTGCGGCACAGCATCATCACTCGCCCGTCGCGCAGTTCGACGATGCCCGGCTCCTGCAACCCGGAGCGGCTCCCTTCCGGAGCGGGCAAGAGTGTCTCGCTCCGGCGCCATGTCTTGCCTCCGTCATCCGACAGATAGCACATGGCAACCCCTGGAGCGAACCCGGATACCCCCTCGCGCGTGTGGAGCGACGCCGGAACGACCAGCCGGCCGCTCTGAAGCTGGATCACACGGTCGTTGTTGACGACGTAGTAGCCGGGGCCGGGGGTACAAAGGACCGGCTCGCCCCAGGAGCACGCTTCATCTGTGGAGAGACGCATGTAGAGGTGGCAGTCGTGTTCCGAGTTCTTTCGCAGGTAGAAGAGGGCGATAGCGCCGCTGTGCAGGCGCAGCAGCGAGACGGACATCACGTTCATCTCACCCTCGTTGGCGAGGATCACCACGTCGTCATGGCTCCAGGTACGCCCGCCATCCGAGGAGATGCGTCCGGCGAGGTGTGCGGTCGCGTTATCCCCTCCCCCGCCGGTGAAATGGGTGTAGACGAAGAGCACCCGCCCATCCTTGAGCTGACCGAAGGCGCCCTCGGAGTTCCGGGGGTTGCCCGGGCCCGGCGGGAGGAGGCGCGTCTTGATGAGCCCCTCTTCCTCAACCACCGCGGGCAAGGACCCCTCTCCAGGCGTCCCCAGGGCACCCACGCAGGATGCCGATAGGCAGGAGCAGATGTACGGATAGCTCATCATCGCCTCGCTCCAGGCCGCGCCGTATCTCCTGGCGTGCCATGCCGGCAGGGCGCGGCCCGCTCAGACCGGCAGGTGGTTCTTCCGCCCGGATCCCCATCCGGGTCAGTCTGCCTCGACAGTCCAGGTCTCCATCCGGTTCACATACTCCTGGTTCTTGCTGTTGACCTTCACCCATTTCACGTGACCGTCGTGGAAGCAGATGTTGACGCCCTCGTTGTGGCGCACATCGCCCGCCAGGTAGACGTCGTTGCCGAAGCCGGCGGTATCACTCGTCCACGCGGTAAACGCATTGGGGGCGACCACGTGGAGACTTGAAGCTCCAATACTGGTGCTATCCACCCACAACGGCGTCTCGGCCGGGTTCGCGACGAGTGTCTCGCTACGCCCGGCGATGCCAAACAGCACGGAATTGGTGCTGGGGGTTTGGGGCCCGGGCTGGAGATTGAAGCCGTAGGAGACTCGCAGGTACGGTTGAACAGCATCCTGCCCGGGCGCCGATGGCCATCCCCGCGCCGAGTCGCTGGGGCAGAGCCATACCTTGTCGTTCTTGCAGTAGGGTGCCACCAATTCTGGAATGTAGTAGCGCCCTCCCACGATACGCCCGGGAGTGCCCGGGCAGATCATCAACGCGACCATGTACGTCTCATCGTAGTCCTGAAGGTACATCCGCGTGGCTGTGCCGATTTGCTTCAGGTTAGACTGGCAGGTCGCCTTTCTCGCATTCTCGCGCGCCCGGGCAAAGACCGGGAAGAGGATCGCAGCGAGGATCGCGATGATTGCGATCACGACGAGCAACTCAATTAGAGTGAACCCGTGTCGTCTCATGACTGGCGCCCTCCAGGAGGCCGGCCGATCCATGGCCCTCGCGGCATCGGCCCCCCACACCACGACTCGTTCTGGGGCAGCGCCCCGATGGGCTCTGATGGCAGAGCTTACCACACGGTAGGGCGGCTGTCAAGCCCATGTTTGAGCAAGGGAGATCCGGACGGTTGCCCGCTCTCTCCTGGCGGTCTTCGAACCTCGAGCGCGGGATCCGGCGATCTCCCCGGTCGCGTGCCGGCATCGGTACCACGGATGAAGGGGCCAGGCACGGCTGACCTAATCCCCGGCCCCTTCCCTACCCTCCAGCCCCTCGCCGCCCACAGGGAAGGGGGGCGAGCGCGTGGGCCTCGCAGAGAACGCCGAAGGCGTCCAACAGCACAGCCCAGGGTCTCATGACCCTGGATCTCGCGTCCAGAAAATACCTGGAACCGTGAAAGGGTTCGACAAGGCGTGGTAGCGGTTTGTGCGACCCTTCGGGACCGGGGCAGAGCCCCCCGCGAGGCGATGGGAGAAGCCCGAGAGGTCTGGCATTCGGGCCAGGAGTCTCGATGCCCGGATCGACCTTCTCTCGGAATCCCAACTGGCAGCGAATCTTTCGGCGAGGAGCACGCCTCTATTCCTGTGAGGAGGGATGAGAGAGTGGCAATGGCAACAACGGAGACCATCCTCGCGTGCCCGGCATGCGAGCAGCGAAATCGGGTGGTGGCGGAAGCCGCCGGGAAGACGCCGGTCTGCGGGCGGTGCGGCGCGGAGCTCACTGCCCCGCCGGCCGGACCGGTGACGGTGACAGATGCCACCTTTGAGGCGGAGGTGTTGCGCGCGCCCGTCCCGGTGCTCCTGGATTGCTGGGCGCCGTGGTGCGGGCCCTGCCGCAGGCTCGGACCGACTATCGACCAGCTGGCGGAGGAGCTTGCCGGCCAGGTAAAGGTCGTGAAGCTGGACGTGGACGAGAACCCGCGCGTGGCGGCGCTCCTTGGGATCCAGGGAATCCCGGCGCTGAAGCTCTTCCGCGACGGCCAGGTGATTGATGAGATGGTTGGCGCGGCGCCCAAGGGGCAGATCCTGCGCTGGCTGCGGTCTCGCATCCAGGTAGGTTAGTGAGCGGAAGGCGCGGCGGATCGGGCAGGAGGGCGATCCGCCGCGCCTTCCACGTCATCGCTTCTCACGCACCAGGCGGCACTTTCCCTGCACCAACGCGCGCATCGCCTTGCGCGTTTCCGGCCCATAGTTGTTGTAGTCCACGCACTCCAGGCTGATACCCGCCGCGCCCTCCTCCCACGCCATCTCGGTGAGCTGCGCCGCGACCTGCGCGTCGGTCATTTGCGGGAGCGCCTTGCGGTAAGAGGGCATGCCGTAGCCGGAAAAGTCGTAGGCTCGCACGGGCCACAGCACGCGGCAACGACCGTTGACCGCCTGCATCACTTCCCGGCCCAGCGCCCGAGTGCTGCCCATCGGGTCGTTCGCATCCCAGTGCAGCGTGTTGATGACCAGAGTATCGATCAGGCCCTCATCCACCCAGGCGCGCCAGTCCGCGCCAAAGGCAAGTGTGTCGGATGTGGCCAGCGGAGCGATGCCCGGAATCCCGACAGCCAGCTCGATCTTCCGGCCCGAGGCATTCAGGCGCCCGCGCACCTGGCGCAGGAACTCGGTCACGTAGCGAGCGACATGCCGCTTCCAACGCGGGTCGCGATGGTCCACCGGCGGCTCGGCGCCGTGCTGCTCGCGGTAGGCCTTCACCACCGGCTCGACATACTCGTAGGCCGGGCTCCACCCGCCGGTGCGGAAGAAGTCGATGAAAAGGACTTCCATGCCCCGGTCGATTAGCTCATCGACGAGCGCGAGCTTATGCCGGATCACCTCCTCGTGGGCCAGGCTGCACCGGCCCCACCAGGGCCGGCCATCCGCGGTCCGGCCCCAGAACTGAGGGTGCTCCAGGTTGAACCGGCCGATGGTCCAAATCTGCCAGTGTGTCTCTTCGAAGGGCCAGTGGACGCCAGGGCGCAGGCCGCGCTCCTTGCACAGGCGGAACGCGGTGCGCATGAGGTCCGGATCGGCGTCGCCATAGCGCACCCAGTCCCACACCGGGCGATTGCCAAGCACCCGCCGCTTGTCGAGGGCGCCATCGTTATGGTGCGAATCGACCCGGCTCTGGTAGCGCATCGTGCCCCCGCCGCAGTTGCGCCATAGGATGGTGGTCGCCCCCACCTCCTGCACATGGTCCAGGATGCGCGCGCACCCCTCGGCGGTCTCCGAGTCGAAGAGGTAGCGATTGTCCTGCAGCACGCCCGCGAAGTCGAAGTGATCCACCCAGGCGGCCACATCGAAGCGCTCGGCTCCATCGGCCGCCGCCCCCGAGAGGAGAAGCCCCACGGCACAGGCAGCCGCTCGGGCCACTCTCGCGATGCTCACGCTTGCTCTTGCTTCCATCACTTCGCCTCCCCGAGGAACTCCGCCAGCGTGGGTGCTCCCCCTTCTCTGCCGGTCAGCGGGCGCCGGTAGACCGCCATTTCGTGCAGCCGGCCGGAAAAGGGGCTCGCCCCGTTGTACTGCGACCCGATCCGAACCTGGGTCGGTGCAGGGTAGGACATCACCGCACCCGCTCCCGCGCTCGCCTGGACACGCCCGTCAAGATGCAGCTCCACCCGACCGGATGCGTGTCGAACCCCTACCAGGGTCACCTTACGCCCAACCGGCACGGGGCCATCCGAGGCCGCGCCCACGAAGAGACCGCCCGGATCGCGGGCATTGAACCAGGCGCGGTTGTCCGGGCCCAGGTAGATCTGCCAGCCCAGGTGATGCGTGGGGTAGTCACCCACCGCCACGATCCGCAGCGCGTCGGTGTGTTTCTCGACGGTCAAGACGACACGCACCGAGAAAGCACCCGTGCCAAAATCGAAACCCTTCGGCTGCGGCACGGTGATAGAGCCTTCGCCGGTGAAGAGCAGGGCTCCCTCCTCGCGGCCCACGGTCCCAGTCACCCGACCGTGATTGCCCGCGACGCTCGCGTCCTTCACCTCCGCGCCCGTGCTGGCATCGAGGGCGAGTTGAAACACGGGGGGATCCGTGCGGACCGGCTCCACCTTTGCCGCCGGGAAGCGAACACGGGGCACCGCCATCCGATACAGCTTGTAGGCGCCCGTCCGGTTGTTTTCGAAGAGAAGCGCCTTGCCATCCGGAGACCAGACAGGGCTCCGCGAGTTGCCCGGACCCGTGTCGAGACGAACGGCGCTCCCCGTGCGCACTTCCACCAGGTAGATTCCCCAGCCGGGATCTCCGACCCGGTAACCGGTGCAGGCGATCAGGCGCCCATCGGGTGACCAGCGCGGGCCGTAGAGCGGTGCATCCGGCTCGGTGAGCGCGAACTCCGCGTCCGGCGTCGCCGTTCTCAGCAAGCGCAGCGACCAGTTCCCCCGGAAGCCGGCGATGTGCCCGACAGCGATCAATCGGCCATCGGGAGAGAGGTCGGGCTGCACGAGGGCGGCATCGTTGGCGTCATGATGCAGGACCCGCTCCGGCTGGCCGCCCTCGAAGGGCACGCGGTAGAGGCCAACGCTGCTCTGCTCCGCGCCCCGGGTGGAGGAGAAGTAGATCGTGCGTCCATCGCGGCTGAAAGTGGGCGTGTAGTCGCGAAATGGCCCGCGCGTCAGCCGGCGGGGCTCCCCTCCCGCGGCAGGCACCACGAAGAGGTTGTAGCCATCCTCGATGCCTTGCACCGCCGTCTTCGTGAAGTGCGCAAAGGCGTAGGCGACCCACTGGCCATCGGGCGACCACGCCGGGAAGCAGGCATGCCCGGGCCCGGTGACCAGGGGGCGCACGCGCCGGCTCGCCAGATCCATCACGTAGAGATCCAGGTCGCCTCTCCGATCGGATTGGAAGACCACCTGCCGGCCATCGGGCGACCACGCCGCCTCGGTATCGTTGCCCGGTCCCTCGGTGAGGGCATCGGGCGCCGCGGGCGCCGGCGCGCCATGCGCCGCGAGCAGGACAGCCATCCCCAGGATCACATGTTTCACCCTCATACGCGGCTCCTTACAGCTTCCGTCGAGAGTGCAACCACTCTCGGCGAATTGCTCGGAGTGCCCGCTTCTGGCGGTTGAACCGCACCAGCTCGAGCGAGCACTCCGAGGCAGTTCCCCGCAACCGTGTGCGTTTTCCACGGAGAGCGCAGGCTCTCCGGTTTGATTGCCCCGGAATGCAGGCCTCAGGCGGAACACTCCCACGATCAGCGGCAAGCGTCTCTTTGGCCCCCCTCTTCGGGCTCCCGGCACGCCACTCCTTCCCAGGCTTGCGCCCTCTGCAAGCCCCTGCAGTTCCGACCCCGTGCGGGAAATGGCATTCGTCTTGCACACCCCCACTTGCCCGAGCGAGAGTCCCGGCAACCGGCGGGCCCGCCCACCCGTCGTGGGCCGGCATCTCGATAGTCCTTTCGATACACGCAACAGATCGGCGCGCGGCATACGCCGTCGGATACTCCGGCAGCGTCGGCAGGGCTTGCCCGCGAGGGGCGCCGGCGGCACGGGCCGCCGGATTCCGGCCAGTGGGGTCCATCCCGCCCCGTCGGGGTGGACCCCATGCGAAGGATAGATGGCGTAGACGATGAGAGCAAACACAACTGTAATCGAGAGGCTCTTCCGGCCAGCACCCGATCGTCGTCTGGGCGAGCGCCTGGTGCAAGAGGGCCATATCACCGAGCAACAACTGCGCCAGGCCCTGGATGTGCAGGCACGTAGCCACGGGCTCCTGGGTCAGATCCTGGTCGATCTGGGATTCGTTAGCGCACCCACAGTTGGCCTGCTGATGGCGAAAAACTTCGGCGTCGAGTATGTCGATCTGATGGAGGTTCGCCCGGATCCCTCAGCGGTGCATATGGTGCCGGAGAGCGTCATCCGCGCCATGCGAGTGCTCCCCCTCCGCTGTGTCGGCGAGACGATTGAGGTGGCGATGATCGATCCGCTTAACGTGGCGGCGATCGATACGATCCACCAGCACACGAACCTGCGCGTCGTGCCCTACCTGACGATGGCCGCAGAGTTACAGCGGGCGATCAACGACCAATTTGATGCCCACACCCGTGCCTCCGAGGCGCTGCAGCAACTCGCAAGCGAGGACGCCGAGCAATCCGGCCTCTCGCACGCGGAGCTGGTCGCTGCAAGTGAAGCGCCCATCGTCCGCCTGGTCGATTCGATCATCGAGAGCGCGCTCGCATTGCGCGCAAGCGATATCCACTTCGAGCCCCATGAGGGAGGCCTCCGCGTCCGTTTTCGTGTGGATGGAACACTCCTGGATCAAACCGATATCCCTCGGTCCCAGCGCGCGCCCCTCACCGCCCGTCTGAAGGTCCTCTGCCAGATGGATATCACGGAGAACCGCCGGCCGCAAGATGGGCGTATGAGCTACAACGAGCATGGCCGCATCTATGACATCCGCGTCTCGTCCGTGCCGACGGTCTTCGGGGAGAAGATCGTCCTGCGCATCCTGGACAAGTCTTCTGTCATGGTGCCGCTCGGCAAGCTGGGCTTTCTGGGCGATCAGCAGCGCCGTTTCGAGGGGCTGATCCAGCAGCCGCATGGCATGGTCATCGTCGTGGGGCCGACGGGGAGCGGCAAGAGCACCACGCTCTACGCCTCGCTCAACCTGCTCAACGATTCCACGCGCAACATCATGACCCTGGAGGACCCGGTGGAGTACCACGTCCAAGGGATCAACCAGGTGCAGGTGAACCAGCGCATCGGGCTGACCTTCGCCAGCGGCCTGCGCGCCTTCGTGCGGCAAGACCCGGATGTCATCCTCGTCGGCGAGATTCGCGATGAGGAGACGGCGGATATGGCGGTGCAGGCCTCGCTCACCGGACACCTGGTCCTCTCCACGCTTCACACCAATAGTGCCGTTGGCACCGTAGCACGTCTGACCAACCTGGGCGTGAACCCCTTCCTGATCGCGCAGTCGCTGCTCGGCGTCTGCTCTCAGCGCCTGGTGGCCCGCATCTGCAACCATTGCGCCACCGAGTACCAGCCGGCGTCAGACGTGCTCGAATCCGTCGGTCTCCGCCCGCATGAGGCGCGTGGCACCTCCTTCCGGCGAGGCATGGGCTGCCGCACCTGCCACGGGCGCGGCTATCTGGGCCGCATCGGGCTCTACGAAGTGCTGACGGTCAACGAGGAGATCCGGCTGCTCATCATGCGCGGCGCCTCGGAGGAGGAGATCCAGGCGGCCGCGGAGCGGAACGGCATGATGTCGCTGCGCGACTGCGCGGCTGCAGCAGTGAAGGCTGGCATCACCACCCCCGAGGAGATGGGCAGGGTGGTGCTAGCGAAAGGAGGCTAAGAGATGCCTGTCTACCAGTATCGAGCCCGCGACGCACAGGGCCAACTGGTCAGCGAGGTGCTCGCCTACGAGGATGAGCCCTCGCTGCGTCGCTACTTGAGGGAGAACAACCTCTTTGTTCTGGGGATATCCGAGATCAAGCGCTCGGTGTTCCGCAACCCATTTCAGCGCGGCGTCGGCCTGCAAGACCTGATCATCATGACCCGCCAGCTCCGCACGATGATCCACGCGGGCATGCCCCTGTTCACCGGCCTGGAGACGCTCGCGGAGCAGACCCCAAACCCCAAGCTTGCAGAAGTGCTGACCGAGGTTGCCCGTTCGGTCGGACATGGCGTGAGCATCTCGAGCGCGATGGCGCAATACCCGCGCTACTTCCCGCCGATGCTGCTCACCTTGATTCAGGCCGGCGAGGAGGGCGGACGGCTCCCGGAGACTCTCCACGAGGCCGCGCGGCAGCTCGAGCTCCTGATGGAGATCCGGCAGAAGCTGATCAGTGCTCTCGTCTATCCGGCGTTCACTTTCCTGGCCACCGTCGGCACGGTGACGGCGATGCTGATCTGGATCGTGCCGGTCTTCGCCCAGATCTACCAGGAGCTGAATGCGCCCCTCCCTGGAATCACGCGGATGCTCATCGCGATCAGCGATATGGTGGTGCATAGCGGCTGGATCCTGCTCCTGGCTCTCCTCGCGGGCCTCGATGCCCTGCGCCGCTACTACCGCACGCCCAAAGGGCGCCTGCGGATCGACGGCATGAAGATCCGCATTCCGCTGCTGGGGCAGCTCTTCCTGAAATCGGCGACGGCCAACCTGACGGGCAGCCTGGCCGGGCTGCTGCGCAGTGGCGTCGGGCTTCTTCCAGGGCTGCAAACGGCGGCACAGGTATGCGGCAACGCCGTGCTCGCCGAAGCCGCGCGTACCGCGGCCAAGAATGTGAGCGTGGGCCGGCGCCTCTCCGAGGAGCTGGAGGCGAGCGGGCAGTTCCCCGCGATGGTGATCCGCATGGTGGCCGTCGCCGAGGACCTGGGCACCCTGCCAGAGGTGCTGCAAGAGATCACCGCCTCCTACAACGAGGAAGTGGAGTACACGATTCGACGCATCATGGCGCTCGTCGAGCCGGTCACGGTTCTGTGCCTGGGCGGCGTCGTGGGCTTCGTGCTGGTGGCGCTCTACTACCCCATCTTCAACATGGGCAATGTGTTCCTCTCGGGAGCATAATTGGCACGAGATCTGCACAGGAATAGATGGCGGGCGATTTGTGGAGCCCGCCTCAACGAGGCATCCGACCTTTCGAGGAAGTGACCTGTCATGAAGCGTCTCGGCGAGGAAGCGTGCGAGGCGCACCTGGTCTGAAGGCATGAGCCGGAGCGGCAAAGCCGCCGCCACCCGAGAATCAGGAGTGGCCTCCGAAGCCACCCCGCGGCCAAGGAGCCAGAAGAGTTCCGGTGCTCTACCCACCGGACCCGAGCGGCCCGGGCCCGGCCGCAGTCCGAAGCAGTGGTATTGCAGGAGGAGGAGTACACAGATGAAGCGGACTATGCGCAACACACAAGGGGGTTTCTCCCTCGTCGAGCTGCTTGCAGTCGTGCTGATCCTGGCGGTTCTGGCCGCCGTGGCCGTGCCGCTTTACATCAACACGCGCAAATCGGCAGCCGCACGCGCCTGCAAGGGCAACCTGGCGGCGATTGCGGCGGCGGCTTCGGCCTTCGCCCTCCGCAACGGCGAGTATCCCGCGGCGGCGAACGTTCTGTCGGCCTACAACCCGACGACCCCCACCGCCGGTGGCCTCGTGGGTGCGCCCGAGGGTCTGTCGTCGGCCATGGCTTGCCCGCTGGACAACGCGGCCTACAACTTCACGGGCGGCGGCACAGCGGCGCTGGTCATCACCTGCCCCCATGCCAGCACGGCGGCGGGAGGTGATAACTCCCACGAGGCGGTGGTGCCGAGTCCTACTGGAACGGAGGCGTATCAGCGCACACTGGCGGCCCCCGCAGCAGACAACCTGCCCTAGCACGGCATAACCCCCAAGCCTGCCGGGCCCCTCGGGGCCCGGCAGGCTTCTTTGCCACCAGACACCCGAAGGAGCCGTTCGATGGAGAGGTGCGCGGTGAGACAGGGACGATACCCCTCGAGCATGGCCCCACAGTACTCTGGCCCTCAGCGGTCGGTCACGGACGTGCTGGTGGTCATCATCATCATGTGCGTGCTCGCCGGCGTCGGGGTGCCCCGCTACCTTCAACTGCGCCCGGTGATCAAGGCCCGCGATTGTAAGGAGCGGATCGAGGCGCTCGCCCGGTCGAACGCCGCGTTCGTATTGCAGGATGGCCAGCTCCTTTACGCGCCCCAATCGGCCTACACCGGGGCCGCGGAGGCTCTTGGTGGTCTTCTAGCCCGGCTGGAGGGCCTGCCGGCCCGGCCCGCCTGCCCTCTGGATAGCACCCCCTATGATGTTCTGAACGATAGCGCCGTGCATGTGATCATCCGCTGTCCCAATGCACGGAAGCACGCCGGTGTCCTGCCGGTCCTGAAGGACTACATCCGCCGAGGCCTGTCGGCCCAGCCGGAGTATATCCCATAGATTGCAGAGCTTGAACCACGGAGAAGGAGGATGCTTCCATGAAACGTTCTACTCGCATGGCCCGGGGGTTCTCCCTGGTAGAGCTTCTTGCGGTGGTGCTGGTCCTGGCGGTTCTGGCCGCCGTGGCCATACCGCTCTATCTCAACACGCGCAGATCGGCCGCAGCACGCACCTGCAAGGCGAACCTGACGGCGCTCTCCGCCGCCGAGGCGGCCTTCGTGATGCGCCACGGCCGCTTCAACACCACGCCCATGGCGGACTACAACGCCGCGGATCCAGTCTCTGGCGGATTGGTGGGCGCACCGGAGGGAATCACCTCGCCGCTCAACTGCCCCTGGGACGGGGCGGCCTACACAATCGCGGGTGGAGAAGCGGGCGAGCCCCTGAAGATCTCCTGCCCGCACTGCGCAACGGCCAAAGGCGGAGATAACGCCCACGAGGTAGTCTCGCCCAGCCCCGACGGCTTCAGCTACTACTACCGCACGCTATCCGCCCCCGCCAGCGAACAATGATGCCATCGACAGGGGGGCGCGCCTGCGCCCCTCTGGCCTTTCCAGCGCCCCCAGTATCATCCCCACGTCTATGGCCCGCCCCGAGGCTCGTGCCGGTGTCCGCCGGAGTGGGACGCGCTGCCGCCGTCGAATGGCCAGCCACCCGTGCATCCGCGGCATCTGGGATCCTGACAGAAGGAATCCGAAGCCTCGGAGGTAGCGCGCAACCCGGTGCGCGGCGATAGATCACCGCGCTGCTAGGGAGCGAAGCCCTACCGTCTGGTTCGCGGAGGCCCGAAGGGACTTTGCCGGGGAGCAGCGCGGGCCTTTAGATCCATGCCTATAGGCGCTCTCCCATCCACTTTCCTCCCCTTCCTCCGAGGTATCGACGCCCGCCCCGGAACAAGAGCCAGCCTCCTGAGCTGCTTTTAGTGGTATAGAGAACGCGCTGTTGGGGTATGATGCGGTTGCAGCACCTAGGGGATGCTTCCTTCGAGCACGCCGATCGGGAGCTGGCAATCAGACCCGTAAGCAGAGGGAGAGACCGGTCATGAGACGTATGCACCCCAATGGAGAGGCAGCACCGCGGGCAGAGCAGGGCGCCGCTTTGATCGTTGCGCTGGCGTTGGTGCTGGCGCTCACCATCCTGGTCACCGCCACTCAGTGGCAGGTGATCCATGAATTGAAGCTCTCCAAAACAGAGCGCGACTACGAGCGCGCCCTGCAAATGGCGGAGTCGGGCGCGAACGCCTACCTGAATATGCTGGCGAAAGGCCTGGCTCCGGGCAACCCATTGGTGCCCAACCAATACGTCTTGCCAAGCGTCCTGTCGCCTCAGGAGTTCAAGCAGCAGGTAAAGAACAAGACCATCCCTTCGTCTTACCTGGTGTACTACCCCCCGGGCCAGACGCGGCAGGGCTACTTTGCGGCTCATGTGGGCACGCCCGGCACAAGCGCCGATATCGTCTCATACGGGTGGAGCAACGGCACCGTGCGCCGCGTGCGAATCGTCGCGGACACCTTCAGCATCTTTGACTGGGTGGCGATCTGGGGGATCAACCCCGG
>DUUU01000109.1 GCA_012841485.1 Armatimonadota bacterium | reverse complement strand
TCTCGTAGGCCGTCTTGCTCAGCAATCCGCTGGCCAGGGCTTCCCGCATCGTCTCACCCTGGGGCACCTGCTGGCCGGGCATGCAGATATCGGTGCCAAAGAGGAGACGATCCTGAAACTCTTCCAGGAAACGGAAGCCGAACTCCTTATCGCGCACGAGGGCGTTGTTGCCGCTCCCGGCAGAGATGTCACCCCACAGGTTGTCGTAGGTGCGCAGCAACTCGATCAGCCGGCCGCCCGGGGTGACAGGGCCTTTGGGATAGCCCATCCAGTTCTCCTCATTCGCGTCGCCGCTGATGTTGGACCAGAACCCCATCGAGTGCCCGATGAACTGCAGCTTCGGGAAAGTCTCCAGCACCTTCTCCAGCTTGCTCAGACGGTGATCATCGATCAGCCCGTACTGCCCTCGCTCGCGGCTCGCCACGTGGAAGAGGAGCGGCAGGCCCGTCTTCTCCACATGCGAGAGGAAGTTCATGACGCGGTCATCATCCCACCAGAGGTTATTCACGAACTCGCCCACGCCCTTGCACCCGAGCTCTTTGTAGTGCTCCAGAACGGGCGTGAAGTCGGAGTCCGGCCGGTTGTAGCACCAGCGCACGTCGAGGTTGCAGAAGGGGATGATCCGGTCGGGCCACTTGGCATAGATATCCAGGACGTTCTCGGTCGTCTGGAGGATCGTGCCGATCTCGTGGTGCACCAGGGGCAGCACGACGCCTTTCTCAATCCCCAGCTCATCCCACATCGAGAGGAGCTCCTCCGGGCTGGTCCACCGGCTGATCGCCCGCTGCCGCGGGTCATTCAGCAAAATCGTGTGCGTGTGAATATCGATGATCATTCCAACCTCATCTCTCCGCCTGGCCGGCGAGAAGGAAGCCCTCCTGCCAGCTGCCTCCGTAGGCGCCGCGGCACGCGGTCAGCCCGCCGGCAGCAGCGAAAAGGCGCATCAGCCACGCGCCGCCTTCGCCATCGCCGCGATATGCTCGGGCGTCGTCCCGCAGCACCCGCCGATAATCCGGGCACCCGCGGCAACCAGCTCGGGAACGCGCGCG
The DNA here is from genome assembly GCA_012841485.1 of Armatimonadota bacterium. The sequence goes on along the minus strand of DUUU01000109.1, from coordinate 9,139 downwards.
GCCATATCGGCCGGCGTCTCCTTGAAGACGCTCTTTCCATTCTCAAGCACCGGCATGCCGGCGTTGGCGTGGACCAAAATCGGCACTTCCGGGAGGGCGGCGCGGATCTGCGCCACGATCTCGATCATGTTGGCGATGCCGTTGCCGCAGTTGGCGCCCACAATGTCGGCGCCGGCCTCGATGGCGGTCCGCGCGGCGCGCACGGGATCGACGCCCATCATCGTGCGGAAACCCCGCTGGCCCGGCTCAAAGGTGAAGGTGCAGATGATCGGCAGGCGCGTGTTCTCCTTCGCTGCCCTCACCGCCACGGCCGCCTCGATGGCAGAGGAGAGCGTCTCGATGCAGAACGCATCGGCGCCGCCCTCGGCCAGCGCGACCATCTGCTCGCGAAACGCCTCGTACAGCTGCTCCTCCGTGGCTTCGCCCCCCTCGTCCTCGACGATCTGACCCGTCGGGCCCACCGAGGCCGCGACGTAGCCCCGGTCACCCATCGCTTCCTTGGCCAGGCGCGCGGCAGCCCGGTTGAACTCAACGACCCGCGCCTCCAGGCCATACTCCTTCAGCTTGAAGCGAGTGCCGCCGAACGAGTTGGTCTCCACGATATCAGAGCCCGCCTCGACATAAGCGGCGGCGATACCGCGCACCACGTCGGGATGACGGATGCACCAGGCCTCGGGACACTCGCCCGGCTTCAGACCCTTCGCCTGCAGGAAGGTACCCATCGCGCCGTCGGAGATGAGGATCTCGCCGGCTTTCACTCGCTCCAGAAGGCTCTGCATGCTTCTACTCCTTTGCCTGTTGCCACCAAACGCCCAACGTGCAGCGGGCAACCTCTTCCGGGATGGGGCGCGAAGCGCGCTCCCGAACGCGCAACCGGAGAGCGGGATCGACCCATCGTTGGAGCGTCGGATGATGCGGGTGGACGTCGCGCGCGGCCACATCCTGAACTCTTGGCGACCCATCCGGTCGGCATCGGGCGTGCGCGACGGAAATCGGACTGCTGGCTTCACCCTCAGATGCCCGGCACACGCGCCCTTCCTCCAGATCCCATTGCGAAGTATACCGCGTTTCGGACGCGCGCGCAAGGCCTGATCGCGGCGTGCCGGAACTCCGAGACGAGGCACCGGCATCGACACCGCGGATGAAGGGAAGTGACACAGATGGGCAGGGTACGCGCGCCCTGGATTGCGCGTTCATCCCGGGCTGCCGTGGGCCAACGCGCCGATCCTGCCTAGCGTATCTGGTCGAGAGCGGCTTGCGCGGCGCCGGTCATGAAGCGGGCCTCCGAGCCGAGGGCGACGAAGCGAAACCCCTGTGCCAGGCGGGCACGGGCATCTTCCACGCTGAAGACGTGGATGCCGGGAGCCACCCCAAGCCTCGCCGCGGTGGCGCGGACATGCTCCACCGCCTCCTGGAAGCGGGGATCCCCGGCGCTAGCGCCCGGCTGCAAGCCCATCGAGGCGCTGAGGTCGGCCGGCCCGATAAAGACGGCGTCCACGCCCGGCACGCTCAGAAGGTCCTCGGCACACTCGACGGCCTGGATGTGCTCGATCTGGATGACGACCAGTATCTCGTCATTGGCGCGCTGGAAGTAGGTGCCGCCATCGGTATCGAAAGCGAGCGTCGGCAGCGATGCGCCGACGCTGCGGAAGCCTTGCGGTGGAAAAAGCGTTGCCCCCACTGCCTGTTCCACCTCGGCGCGGGTGTTCTGCATCGGGAAGACAACGCCAAACGCGCCACTATCCAGCACGCGCTTCACGTTCTCCGGCGTGTTCCACGGCACGCGGGCCAGGGGCACGCACCCCGCCTGGGCAATCGCCTGAAACATCAGCGTCGCCGTCTCCAGACTCGTCGGACTATGCTCCATATCCACGGTCAACCAGTCGAAGCCGGCCCGCGCCATGTAATGGGCGGCGATCACATCCGGTAAGGTAAGCCAGGAACCGAGGGTGGTCTCTCCCTCACGCAACTGCCGCTTCACCTCATTTGTGCGCATCTTTGCCCCTCCTCCGGACCTCGCGCCAGACACTCCTATCTGCGTGGTCACTGAAACTCCCAATCGACGCCGGAGACCGCCTTGTGCTGAGCGAGCTGGCGCACCGCTTCTTCCAAGCGCGCCCGCGTCGCTGCCCGCCCGGCGATGGTGATCTTCCCGATGCCGTCGCCATTTTCGGTGATGGAGAGTCCGCGCACCTTGATCTCATGGGCTTCGAGCACATCCCTCAGCCATTCCATCCGCTCGCGCGGTCGGGCGATGGTCAGACGCACGTCGCAGCGGTGGGCCCGATCCAGGCGTCGCTCAAGAATCTTAAGGGTATTCAAGGAGATCAAGACGATGAGTGTGCCCAGGAACGCAATCCCCGCGCCCCCCCGGCCGAAGCCCGCAGCCAGGCCGATGCCCGCCACCACCCAGAGGCTCGCCGCGGTCGTCAGGCCACGGACCATACTCCCCTGCTTCAGGATGGTGCCGGCCCCCAGGAAGCCGATGCCGCTGGCTACCTGGGCCGCGATGCGCCCGGGATCGTGAGTCTTCCCGGCCACCATCGTTGAAGTGAGCATGTAGACGGCGGAACCCACACACACCAAGAGATGCGTGCGAAAACCCGCGGGGCGATCCGCGCTCTCTCGCTCGAAGCCGATGATCCCGCCACACAACGCGGCCACAAGCAGTCGCCCTAAAACGTCCCCCCAGGGAGTCAGCGCAGCCAACACCTCTCCCATCGTCTCCTCCTCCGACGCGGGGTAACCTTCAACAAGTAGCACGCGATTGGGGACCAGTGTTCCACACATCGATAGGAATGCCTTCTCATGATCATCCCCCCAAAGAGCAGGAGCGCCTGAAGGAAGCCAGGCAACGAATCATTCGCTCAATGGGGTTGAATTGAAGCGCCCTCATGGTTGACACACGGGGGCGTTGCCGAGTATAATGGGGTAGTTCTATGGTAGTCCGGGGTCGTCTAATGGTAGGACAGCAGAATTTGGGTCTGCCTATCGAGGTTCGAATCCTTGCCCCGGAGCCAGTGATCGCGGTTTGTCTGAAGGCCCGAACGGCTTGTCGGAACGGCCCCCAGGAATGCCTATGGCGAGGGGGCCGTGACTCCCGACGGAAGTAGCGGTTTCGGGCTTTTCGCATGTTCGGGAGAGCCGAGGTGACTATGGCCAACGCCGTAGGGGTGATCCTGGCTGCTGGGCCTTCCCTGCGCATGAGGACGGATACGCCCAAGCCGCTGCATCGCGTGTGTGGCCGGCCGCTGCTCGAGTATGCGCTTGATGTGGCGGCCGAAAGCGGGCTCGCGGCGACCGCGGTCGTGACACCCGCGGGCGCAGAGGCGATGGTCGCGCTCGTGGGAGAGCGTGCCGGTGTCGTTGCCGCCGGCGATACGGTGGCCGCGAGCATCGTCACGGCCGCCGCCGCCCTCCCGGAGGTGGATCACCTCCTCGTTCTTCCGGCCGACCTCCCGCAACTCCGCTCCCACCACCTGAAGTCATTGCTCGATTGCCACGTTGCCCGGGCGGCAAATGCCACCCTCCTGGTGGCCGGCGGCACGCCCACGGGCGTCTATGCCTTGCGCCGGGAGACGGCGCTCTCTCTCGATTCGCCGGCCGCGCTTGATGCGCTCGTCGCGAATGCCACGACCTGCAACGTGGCGGGCGAACCCCTGATCGATGTAGACACGCGCGCCGACCTGGCGCGCGCGGAGAAGGCGTTGCGCCAGGAAGTGATTGCCCGCTTGATGGCCGAGGGCGTCACCTTCATCGACCCGGAGAGCACCTTCGTGGATGCCGGCGTGCGCATCGGCCGCGATACGGTGGTCTATCCCTGGACCTTCATCGAGGGGCAGACGGAGATCGGCGGCCGCTGCCGCATCGGGCCGCACGTGCATCTGGTCAACTGTGTGCTGGACGATGATATCGCCGTGGAGGCCTCCGTCTTGCGCGACTCGCGCCTCGCCAAAGAGGTACGCGTCGGCCCCTTCGCACACCTGCGTCCGGGATCGGCAGTGGGGGCTGGCACCAAGATCGGTGACTATGTGGAGCTGAAGAACGCTCAGGTAGGCGCGGGCGTTTCCATCGCGCACCTTGCCTACGTGGGCGATGCCACCGTAGGTGACCGGGCGAATATCGGGGCAGGCGTCATCACCTGCAACTTCGATGGGATCCGGAAGAACCGAACGACGATTGGCGATGATGCCTTTATCGGGAGCAACTCCGTCCTCATCGCGCCTGTCACCATCGGCTCTGGAGCCTACGTGGCCGCGCACTCGTCCATCAACGAGGAAGTCCCTGCGGACGCGCTTGGAATCGCTCGCTCGCGGCAGGAGAACAAGCCGGATTGGGCGCGTCGCCGCCGCGAGTCTAAGCAGAAAGGGTGAGCGATGGACCGGGCGAACGAGTTGAAAGTCTTCAGTGGGAATGCCAACAAGCAGCTCGCCCGGGCGATTTGCACGCGGCTTGGCATCGAGCCGATTCGCGGTCAGGTCACCCGCTTCTCCGATCACGAGATCCGCGTCGAGATCGATGAGAGCGTTCGCGGCGACGACGTCTTCATCGTGCAACCAACGTGCGCGCCCGTGAACGACCATCTGATGGAGCTGCTGATCGCCATCGATGCCTTCCGGAGAGCATCCGCGGCGCGCATCACCGCGGTGATCCCCTACTTCGGCTATGCCCGCCAGGATAAGAAGATCAAGGCGCGCGAGCCGATCAGCGCCAAGCTCATCGCCACGCTGATCACCGCAGCCGGGGCCCACCGCGTTCTGACCATGGACCTCCACGCCCTGCAGATCCAGGGCTTCTTCGATTTTCCCGTGGACCACCTCCATGCAGGGCCGATCATTGCCGACCACCTGATCCAACGCGGGCTTTGCGGACACGACGTCGTCGTTGTCTCCCCCGACGTCGGCGGCGTCTCGATGGCACGTGCCTTCGCCGACCGCATCGGCGCCGATTTCGCCATCGTAGTCAAGCGCCGGCCCGGGCCAAACAAAGTGGAAGTGATCGAGGTGATCGGCGACGTCAAGGATAGAACGTGTGTATTGGTAGATGACATGGTGGATACGGCCGGCTCGCTGCTTAGTGGCGCGAACGCGCTCTTCGAGCGCGGGGCGCGGGCCGCGTGCGCGTGTGCCACTCATCCCGTTCTCTCCGGCAACGCCATCGAACGCATCCAGGCCTCTCCGCTTCTCCAGCTGGTCGTCACCGATACCATTCCAATCAGCAAGGAGCGGCTCTTACCCAAAATCGAGGTGCTCTCCGTCGCCCCGGTCCTCGCCGAGGCGATCCGGCGCATCCATGAGAACGCCTCGGTGAGCACGCTCTTCAGGAACCACGGGAAGAGCGGTTGAACGCCTTCCCTGCACCGCCGGGAGGCGCTTCCCGGTGCGAGCCAGGGTCACGAGGGCGCGTTTTCCAAGAGCGAATGGCACAAGCAAGACGATGATGAAGATCATCCTGGGGCTGGGAAACCCCGGGGCAGAGTATGCATCCACGCGGCACAACGTGGGTTTCATGACAGCGGATCTGCTGGCAAGGCGCCACGGGATCCGCCTCACCACGCGGCGCCACTCTTCCCGGTTGGGAGAGGGCACCATCGCCGGCGTCGCGGTAGTCCTTGCCAAGCCCCAGACCTACATGAATTGCAGTGGTGACGCGGCGCTCTCCCTTCTCTCGCGCTATCGGGTCTCCCCGCAGGATCTGATCGTGATCTGCGACGACATGAACCTGGACCTGGCGCGGATTCGCGTGCGCGCCAGCGGCTCTGCCGGCGGGCACAACGGCCTCAAGTCGATCATCGCCCGCATTGGCACGGAGGCGTTCCCGCGGGTGCGCATTGGCGTGGGGCGCGCGGCCCCAAATGAGTGGATCGACCACGTTCTTGGCGAGTTCACGAGCGAGGAGCGCCCTCAGATCGAGGAGGCCGTCGCCCGGGCCGCGGACGCCGTGGAGTTCCTCCTGCGGGAGGGGCCTGAAGCAGCCGCCAACCAGTTCAACCGCAGGCACCCCCCGCCCGAGACTCCAGCGCCTGGCCCGGAGCAACCCCGGGACGTCGAGGCTTAGAGATCGCTGGCAGAGTAGACCGCCGCGAGGTCGGTGCGACGTTCCTGGATGAAGGTGGTACTGACGCGCGTCAGATCGAGATCCGCCGGCACCAGCTCCTCGCAATCGTAGCCGGCGCGGGCCACCTCCAGGCCGTGCGGATCGTAGATCACGGAGCCCCAGTTTTGCGAAGGGCCGCCATGGTTGACGGAGACAACGAAGAAGCCGTTTTCCGCCGCGCGTGACCGGAGGTGCGCCTCGATGACGGGGATCTTCCAGGTATCGCCCGGCACGCAGGCGTTAGAGCAGTGGAGCACCACCTGCGCTCCGCGCAGGGCGAGCACGCGCCACGGCTCCGGAAAGCGCTGGTCATAGCAGATCTGCAGTCCGAGAGGCACGCCCTCGAAGTTGACCACGGGGAGAGAACTGCCCGGCGTATAGCACTTGCGGTCGGAGGCGGTGAGCTGGGTCTTCACGTACTCCGCATGCACTTCTCCCTGGCCGGAGATGAGAAGCAGCGAGTTGGTCAGGCGGCCATCCGGTGCGCGGCGCGAGGCACCCACCGCCGCCGCCACCCCGGTCTCGCGTGCCACCTGCTGGATCCTGAGGAGGCCCTGCTCTACCGCGTCGCCATCCAGATCCGCCGGGTCGTGGAAATTCACGCCGAAGTAGCCGCCCACCGCGCCCTCGGGGAAAAGGACGACGGCCACTCCCAGCTCGCGGCCTCGCCGCAGAAAGGAAGCGATCTTCTCAACGTCTTCGCTTACGTGATCACCCACGCGCACCTGGCCCAGCGCCACGCGCAGCATCCGTTCTGGCATCTCACCCTCCCAGCCCCATTCTAGCAGATGCCCGTGCCCTGGTCAACCGCCACCCGGCACGCGTCCGGCCGGTTGCTAGCCCAAAGGAACCCGTGCTACGCGCGTACCATAGTGAAGGATTCGCGCGCGGCCGCCGTCTAAAGAGACGGCGAACACTCGCGGGCAGGGTCGTGTGTGCTGCCGAACGCGGATGACCCGCCGTGTGGATGGAAGGGCATGCTTTCGGAAGACGAGGTTCTCGTAAAGCGCTGTCAGGCAGAGGATGAAGCGGCGTTCGATGCCCTCTTCGAGCGGCACCTGGATCGCGTCTATGCGCTCGTCTGCCATTACGTCCCTGACCGGGAAGAAGCACGCGACCTCACCCAGGAGGTCTTCGTGCGCGTCTATACGCACATTCGCAGCTTCCGGGGGCAGAGCGCTTTCACGACCTGGCTCTATCGGGTCACGGTCAACGTCTGTCTGGAGCACCGCCGCAAATGGGCCCGGCGCAAGGATCACGCCGCGTTCGTCCCCATTGGGGAGGTCGATTACGGTCTGGAGGCCGAGGAAGAGGGCCCCATGGACCACCTGATGCGGCGTGATACCGAGGCGAAGGTGCGCCGGGCGATGGAGAGCCTCCCTGAGACGCACCGGGTGGCGGTCTCCCTCCGCTACTTCGAAGGTCTCTCCTGCAAGGAGATCGCCGAGATCCTCGACTGTCCGGTCGGCACGATTAACTCGCGCCTGCACTACGCGATGGGAAAGCTGAAAGCGGTCCTGCAGGGCCAGCTCGCGGAGTAAGAGAGCGATATGTTGTGTTTCTTTGTGAGAAGGCTCATCGAGGCCTACCTGGGAGACGCCCTCCGAGGGCGAGACGCCGGGCATCTGCGCCGGCATTGCGAGGAGTGCGCGCCGTGCGCCGAGGCAGTGCGCCAGGCGGTGGAGACCGCGCGGCTGGTAGCCACTCTCCCGCGCCGGTCGCTCTCGAAAGAGGATGCGTCCGCGTTGCTGGCCCGCGTGCGCGCCCAGGGCCGGGCACGCCTTGGAGAGCGGCTGCTTGGAACGCCGGCGCCGCTACCCTATGGGGGAAAATCTCTTGCCGCGCGCGCCCTGGAGCGATGGGATGCCTTGAAGCACGCGGCGATCCTCCTCGGCTTCCGCGCGTGCACGCGCCCGGCCATGCTCCCAGCGTACGCCGCCCTTCCTGTCGCGGCGCTGCTCCTGGTGGTGCTCTACCGTGGCACCCCCAATCCGGAGACCATCGCCCAGGTCAGCATCAACCCGGAGCACCTGGAGGTCCAGGCTCCTGCAGAGACACCTACCGCACCCCGCGCCCTCGAACAGGCCAATGCCGGCGAGTCGCCATCCCCTTCGGCTGGCGCGCGTGAGCCGGGCGCGGCGCGGGAGGCAAAGGCTCCCGCCATCTCCAGCAATGCCACGCCCCGGGCGCGGAGCAGCAGGCCGCAGTCGCCACGAACACCCAGCGCGCGCCTGCGCGTCGAGCCCCGGAAGACGCCACCACCCACCCAGGAAGCGCCCCTCGCCGCCAGCGCGCCCGGAGAGCCGGATCGGGTGGGGGCGACGGCTGCGCCCAGCGCTCCAGCCCCGACACCGATGGCATTCTCCCTAGAAGGCGAGAGGAGCACACCACCCATGTCTGCGGCAGGCGTGCCTCAGACCATGCCGGATCTCAGAAAACCCACGGCGGTGCCACCCGCGGTCGCCCAAGCCCCCCCCGCAGCAGAGTCCGCCAAGGCCACGGCTGCCGGTGAAGGCGCGGCCGATTCGCCAGCCCGGATGAGGAGTCGCTCGCGCGAAGCGATGGCCCTCCAGCAACGGCCAGGAGCCAGCCCCCTGGCCGCGCCAGCGCCCTCGCTGCGCGTGGAGAAGCCAGCGCACGCAGGAGGCGAGGAGGTATCCAACGGCGAGCGAGAGCAGTTGGCCGCATCCGCCATCAGGGCACCGGCCGATACCGAGGCGCGCAAGGAGGGGCGCCAGGCGTCTCGCTCCGACTCTCCCGTGGCCGCGAAGCCACCCGCAGAGCTGATCCGGCGCCTCCGTGGCACCCCCGAAGAGGCCCAAGAGGCCGCTCGCGAGTTGGGCCGTCGAGGCGAGAAGAGCGCGGTCGAGGCGCTCGGGCGCCTCCTGCGCGCCCACGCCCACGCGGAGGTCCGGGAGGCGGCTGCCCAGGCCCTCCTGGAGATCGGCACGCGCGAGGCCCTCGCCCTCCTGCGCAGCGTGGCCGAGAGCGAGGGGCCCGGCAAAGCAGCAGCCGCCCGCGCCCTAGAGCGCCAGCAATAGGA
>DUUU01000108.1 GCA_012841485.1 Armatimonadota bacterium | reverse complement strand
GGTGCTGAAGCATCCACTCTATACAACGGAGCGCGGCATTCTCGGTGCCCTCGTGCGGGTAGGGCGGCTGAAGGATGATCACACGCATTGTTGGCCTCTTCTCCTCCGTGCTCGCCCGGCTCCGCCAGACGCGGGAGTCGGGGCGTGCTTCCTGCCGGCGCTGGCTCTCCGGCGGGGGATGCGCGATGGGGAAGCCTGGCAGAGGCGCCTGGCACCCATACTCTCCTTCTCCAGCCGGCCGCGTTTCCCCTGGATGCCCCCGCGGGCGGTTTTCCGGTGCGCCTACCCGCCATCGAGGGCGGGAACCTGGATCCCACGGAGCATGCCGGGCCAAGCATACTACGGAGGCGATCATGCGAGAAGGTTGCGGGTATTGGCCGGGCGAACACTGGCGTTGAGCGGAGTCTACCGGACGAACGCCGGGGGGCCATCCGCCCATGGCGGACGCGATGGGCCCTGGCGGCCACTCCTCTCCAGAAGGGAGCTTGCCCGAGATGGCAGTGACAGTTGGAGTGCTCGGCCTGGCACACGGGCACGTAAACACATACCTGGCGCAGTGGCGCGACCATCCCGAGATGGAAGTGCGCGCGGTAGCCGCCTGGGACCACGATGCGGGGCGCCTCGCCCAGGCGGAGAAGAACTTCGGGCTCCAGCCGCGTGGGGATGCCTCGCAGCTTCTTGCGGACCCGGGGATCGAGGCGGTGGTGGTGGCCGCGGAGACGTCGCTGCACGCCTCTCTCGTCGAGCAGGCGGCCGCGGCCGGCAAGAAGATCGTCCTGCAGAAGCCGATGGCGCTTACCCTGGCCGAGGGCGAGCGCATCGTCTCCGCCGTGGAGCGCGCCGGCGTGCCTTTCACCCTGGCGTGGCAGATGCGCGTCGATCCCCAGAACGTGCAGATGAAGGAGCTTCTCGCGAGCGGCGAGCTGGGGAAGGTCTTCATGGTCCGCCGCCGCCATGGCCTGGCGGTGCATACCTGGGGCAACTTCGTGGAGCTATGGCATAACAAGCCGGAGCTCAACCGCGATATCTGGGCGGACGACGCCGCGCACGCCATCGACTTTATCTACTGGCTGCTGGGTGTGCCGGAGACGGTGACCGCGGAGATCGCGACGATCCACGACGCGCGCGTGCCCAACGACAACGGCATCGCGATCTACCGCTACCCGGGAGGACCCATCGCGGAGGTCGTCTGCTCCTTCACCTGCCCGGCGCACGAGAACACCACCGAGATCGTCTGCGAGAAGGGCTCGATCATCCAGAACTATGGCGACGTGCCCAGCTGTAACGTGCCACGCCCCGAGGGCGCTCCCGGACTGAAGTGGTACACCCTGGAGAAGAAGGAGTGGACGTTCAGCGAGATCGCCTCGCCGCCCGGGCATGGGCACCGGATCGCCGGTCTCGCGGGGCCGCTCGCCGAGTTTCTCCATGGCCGGCGGGCTCCCATTGCGACGGCCGAGGACGGCCTCACCTCACTGCGCATGACCCTCGCCACCTATCTCTCCTCGCGTGAGGGCCGGCGCGTGACCATCGATGACCCGAGGGTTGCCGAGATATAGAAGGCGACAGGCGCCCTCGCAGACTGGCTCGAGGGCGCCTGAACCAATTACCGGACGGTCATGTACTTGCCGGTGCCGTTGGCATAGATCTCGGTGGCCGACATCCACTTCGCGTGGCCGTCACAGAAGGCGATGTTGGAGCCTCCCACGTGCAGCGTGGCCCGCTCCTGCGCGGAGGGGTTGGTGGTGATGGTGCAGGCGTTGGGCGATGTGCCCAGGACGGCGGATGCCTTCGGCCAGGCGAAGCGCCAATCGTTGCTGCCCATCGTGTGGCAGCAATCTCCCAGCAGGAGGATGCTCGCTGGCTCAGTTAGCTTCGCCATCTGCAGTCCGTTATTGGCCACGCTCGCGTTGGCACCGTAAGAGGGCATTAGCGGGAAAACGTGGGCGTTGTACGTCCACGTTGTCTGCTGACGCGGGTAGCTGGGGCAGACGAACACCTTGTCGTTCTTAACGTAGGGGTAGATCCCCTCCCACCACGACGAGCCAGGGCCCGACTCGGGCCACGGCGGGTAGTAGCCCGGGAAGCGCTCATCGTAGTCCTGCACGTACATCATCATCGCGTTGCCCAGCTGCTTGATGTTGGACAGACAGGTTGTTTTGCGCGCGTTCTCCCGCGCGCGCGCGAAGACCGGGAACAGGATTGCCGCCAGGATGGCTATGATCGCGATCACAACGAGCAGCTCAATCAGAGTGAAACCCCTGCGTCTCATTTGTCTCCTTCCCTCACCGCCTGGTAGTGGACTATCCGGCTGATACTGACGCCGGGAAGCGCGAGAGAGCGAGGACGCAGCCCCCAGCCGCATTATAGCTCCGTGGGATGGATGTGTCAACGGGTGAATGACTGGCGGATCCGGTCGATACCACGGATGACAGGCACGGACGCGGATGGGGAGGCGCGGGCACCTCGGGCTCGTGCGTGCGGTGCGAAAGGCCCGCGCTGCTTCCCAGCAAAGGCCCTGCTGGCCTTTCCACCGGCCCTCGCCGCTGCGCTTGCACCGGGAATGCGGCCCGGCCCAGCCCGGCAGGGCTTTGCCCACAAGCAGCGCGGGTGTTTAGGCTTGCGCTACGCGCTCAGCTGGGCGAAGGTCTCCTTGAGGACGCGCGCGCTGTTCTGAAGCGCCTCCTCCTCCTCGGCTGCCAGCTGCATCTCGACCAACGCCTCTGCTCCCGCCCGGCCAATCACCGTGGGCACGCTCAGGCAGACATCGTGGATGCCGTGAAGGCCTGTCTGCAGGGTGGATACCGGGAGCACCTGCTTGGTGTCGCCGGCGATGGCGTTGACCACGTGGGCGACCACCAGGCCGATGGAGTAGCCGGCGCCTCCTTTGAGGGCGATCACGCGCGCGCCGCTCTTCTTCGTGGCATCGAAGATCGCCCGAACTTCCTGCTCCTGGTAGCCGGGGAAGCTGGCCAGGGGCACCCCGTTGATGGTCGCCGACGACCAGATCGGCACCATGGAGTCACCGTGCTCACCGAGGATCAGCGCGTCCACCTGCGTCTGGGCCACGCCGAAGTGCTCGCCGAGGAAGGAGCGGAAGCGCGTCGTGTCGAGGAGGGTGCCCGTGCCAATGACACGCTCGCGCGGGAAACCGCTCTCCTTCACCGCGATCTGCGTCAGAATATCCACGGGGTTGGCCACGATGAGCAGGATGGCATTGGATGGCAGGGAGACTTTGCCCACCTCCGCGAGGATAGAGCGGAAGAGCGCCACATTGCGGTTGACCAGCGCCAGACGCGGCTCATCCGGCTTGCGCCGCAGCCCCGCGGTGATGACGATCACATCCGAGCCCGCGACCTGGTCATAGCCTCCGGAGGTGAAGAGCTGCGAGTTCGCCAGCGATGCCCCATGCCGCAGATCGAGCGCTTCCCCCTCGGCTTGCTCCGCCATCACGTCCACCAGCGCGATCTCGCGTGCCCAACCAACCAACTGCAGAGCGTAGGCCGCGTTCGACCCCACTCGTCCCGCCCCACCAATAATGCTGACCTTCATTTGCGTCCTCTCTCACATAGAAACGCCGCGCTGAGGCTGCTCCGCGGGCGCCGCCGGCCGCGTGCCCTCCCGGGGGTCCGCCGCACCCTCCTTGGGTGAGGGTTTCCATCGCGCACCGAGACCTGCACTGGCCGCCTGTGCCAACCCCCCACGGGTATCCCATTCGCTTGCCGGGCGCCACCATCCTTGTCGGGGATCGCGTTCCCCTCGCCTCGCTGAAGCCGCCTGAAGCCGGCCATGCCCGGCGAGGCCGCCCTCAGTCCTATCACCGCGTCGGATCGCATCTGGAGCTGCTGCGAACGGCGAATTGCGCTTGACAGACCTGCCCTGCCTGTGGTAATATGCAAGGCGTTGGTGGTGAGTGTCGCCTAGCGGCTAAGGCGCCAGACTGTGGATCTGGAGATCGGGGGTTCGAATCCCCTCACTCACCCCATACGGCAGGGGTGGGAGCCCTCGTGCTTCCCAGCCCCTGCCTCTCTCCCCTTCCTTGAACGCTTGCACAATCCCCCTCGCGTGTGGTATCATGCCGCGTGAACAGGACGATAACGGCTTCCCCTGAGGCTGCCCGAGGCTCAGGCGAAGGCGCCGGCCGAGATCATGGAGCAGATCACCGCGTCCTTCGAGACCATCCCCTTCGAGGGCGGATGGCTGCGCGACGGCAACGCCTGCTGGCTGCACCGCCTCACCTATCGCGACGATAAGGCCTTCAGCTCTGGCGTTCGACTGATGCTGGCTCGCCACAAGGCGTTGGAAGCGCTTCCCCTCTCGGCGCGCGTCCTGCAAAGGAGTTGAGCCATGAAGCGTTCGGAAATCAACCGTATCCTGCGCGAGACCATCGCCTTCTTTGATATGCACCGCTTCAAGCTGCCGCCATTCGCCTTCTGGACCCCCGCGGATTGGGAGAAGCGAGGAGAGGAAGCGGACGAAATCCGCGATAACCTCCTGGGTTGGGATATCACCGACTTCGGCCTGGGGAACTTCTCGCGCAAGGGCCTGGTCCTCTTCACCCTCCGCAACGGGACCCATGACAATCCACGCTATCCGAAGCCGTATGCGGAGAAGATCATGGTCGCCGGCGAGAACCAGGAGACGCCGATGCACTTCCATGCCTTTAAGATGGAAGATATCATCAACCGCGGCGGGGGCAACCTTCTCATCGAGCTCTACAACGCGACCCCGGACAATGACCTGGACCGCACGTCGCCCGTGGCGGTCTCCGTGGATGGGGTGCGGCGTACCCTGGAGCCGGGAGCCACCCTGCGCCTGACCCCGGGCGAGAGCATCACGCTTTCCCAGCGCCTCTACCATCGCTTCTATGGCGAAGAGGGCCGGGGCCGCGTTCTCATCGGCGAGGTGTCGCGCGTCAACGATGACCGCACCGACAACTACTTCCACGAGCCGGTGGGACGTTTTCCCGCCATCGAGGAGGACGAGCCTCCTCTCTACTACCTCTGCACCGAATACCCGCGCACCAAATAGTGGTCTTCCGGGAACGGCAAGCTCGCGCTGTGGCGAGCCTCCCCGGCGGCCCCGCGGGAAAACCGATGGGGCCGAGCATCCGTAAAGCGGCAGGAGTTGGTGGCGCGGCGAGGAATCTAAAGATAGTGGCGGGTTGCGCCTGGCCCACGAGTGGGCCGTTCCAGAGATGCCATCGCCGCGCCCTCTGCCGCGGCGAGAGCCGCCCTGGGGCCGTTCCGTGATGCATATCGTGTGGCCGGCCAGTTGCGACTCCCTGAGCGGTACAGGTGAAGCGAACGCGAGGAAGCGCGGGTGCCAATGGATACCGGGGAGGTGGTGGCCGTGACCTTTCAGCCGCTGGTCAGCGAGACCGCGCTGCATATCACGGAGAAGAGGGATGGCGAGGTCGCCTACGTCGGGGCCGCGGGTGAGATTGACCTCCATGGCGAGGAGATGCTGCGCCGCGTCCTGGAAAGCTCCCTCTCTGACGGGGGATACTCCGTGATCCTCGACCTGCGCCATGTCAGCTACATGGATACGGGCGCGCTGAAGATCCTGCTCGAAGCCAAGCGCCGCACCCTCGGCTGCGGTGGTGAGGTCTATGTGCTCGTAGAAGAATCCCTTCCCAAGCAGGTGATCTACATGGCGCATCTGCAGGACGCCGTGAAGGTGTACGAGACGGTTGACCAGGCCCTGGAGGACATCGCGCGCCGGGCGACGCGTAGAGGTCACTTTGCGGGCGATGTCGCGCGAGGCGAGGAGCCCGAGGGGCGGGATGCGTTGCTTCCATACGTAGACGCCTGACCGCGCACGCCTCTTGCACGCGCTTTCAGGCGTGATCTTCCCCCAGTAGCGACTCGTCCGGCCCTCGGTGGGAGACAGCATGGCGGAAACGAGAGAGCTGCCGCCGCCTTCTGAGGAAGCGGCAGAGATGGAGCGCTATGTGCGCGAGACCCGCGAGGCTACCGAGTCTGCCTACCAGCTTCTGCGGCGCGGTGCGCCGGCCGCGTCCCGCATGGCCGCGGCGCTCCCCTCCTACCTGGAGGCGCTCTACCACACCGGTCGGGGCGCAGATGCCGCACGTTTCGTGGACCAACTCCTGGAGACGCTTCGCTCGGGGGCGGCAGGCCGCGAGGATGCCTTCGCGGAGGGGGTGCGTCTTGGGTTTGCCGCGGGCTGCCTGGTGCAATGGCGCGTCCTGGAGTACCTCGCGGGCGAGGAGATGCCCCTCTGGCCGGTGCAGCACTACTCATCCGACCGCCAGGTGGATTGACCGCGGCGTTGTTCATCGGCGCGCCGCTCCATCAGCGCGATCAGTCGGTCTACTTTAGCCTGCAGCTCTTCCATGCTGCTTGCATCCTCGTCCGCCGTCTCGGTGATCTCGCG
>DUUU01000107.1 GCA_012841485.1 Armatimonadota bacterium | reverse complement strand
TGTCGCGGTTTCTAGCGGTTCGATAGTGTCCGCGCGCGGCCTCAGCCGGTTACCACGCGAACTGGATGCAGACCGGCTTCGGCACGCTGACCTGGTGGCCGGTTGGGGTCAGCTTGCCGGTGCGCGTGTCGATGCGGAAAGTGACCACGGTGTTCGTGTTCTGGTTGGCAGCCAGGAGGAAGTTGCCCATCGGGTCGACGGCAAAGCCGCGGGGCTCTTTGCCTCGCGTGCTTTCGTGGCCCACGGGGACGAGCGCGCCACTCGCGTCGATGGCGAAGATAGCGATGCTGTCGTGGCCCCGGTTCGAGCTATAGACGAACCGGCCCGAGGGATGCACGTGGATATCGGCGCCGGTGTTGTTCTCGGTGAACTCCTCCGGCAGCGTCGTGAGCGTCTGTACCGGCTTTAGTGTGCCCGTGGGTCCATCGTAGGCACAGCGGGTGATCGTCGAATCGAGCTCATTGACGACAAAGGCCTGTTTCCCGTCCGGCTGAAAGGAGATATGCCGGGGGCCGGCGCCAGGGTGGAACTGCGCAGAGGGAGGATCGTTGGGCACGAGCTTGCCCGTCGCCTCATCCAGGCGGTAGATCAGCACCTTGTCGATGCCGAGATCTACCGCGAAGACAAAGCGCCCGGCCGGGTCCATTCGGATACAGTGCGCGTGTGGGCCCTCCTGCCGGTTGGGGTTGGCGCCGCGCCCCTCGTGCTGCACCACGTCGCTCAGGGGGGCAACAGTGCCATCCTCGCGGATGGGGAGCACGCCGACGCTCCCCGCGGAGTAGTTGGCGACCAGCGCGTGCCGGCCACGTTTGTCTAGGCTGATGTAGCAGGGCGCTCCTCCGGAAGAAGGCTCCTGGTTGAGCAGCGTGAGCTCGCCTGTCCGCCGGTCGATACGGAAGGCGCTCACCCCCCCGCCACTCTTTCCCTCGAAGCGGCCCACCTCGCACACCGAGTAGAGATGCCGGCCACCGGGATGGATCGCCACGAAAGAGGGATTGGCCACCTTTCCGGTGTGCCCGGTGAAGGTGAGCTCTCCCGTCGCGCGGTCGAACCGGTAGACGTAGATCCCCTCGGATCCGGATTTGGCCGTGTACGTGCCGACATAGACTAGTGGCGCCTGGTTTACGTGCGCGTCCATTCTCTTCACCCTCTCTGCTGGTTCCTGCCCAGCACGGTTCCGGTTTCTTGCTCTGCCTACTTCGCCTTCCGCAGGCTCTCAATCGCCCGGGCGATCTTCTCGCGGTGGGCGTAGAGCGGCGCCGGATCGAGGGTGAAGGTGGTCATGTCCACACAGACCTCGGGCGGCACCTGCAGCAGCTTCTCCGCGGCGGCAAGGGTCCGGGCGGATGCGCCGCGCGCGCGCGCCTGGGCAATCGCCTCGCGCAGCAGGTAGAAGTACTCGTAGTCCTCTATCCCCTCGCGCAGCATCTCCCAGCGGCAGGAGTCGACCGGACCCGTCAAGTGCTTCCGCTTATCGTTCGCTGGATCGCGGTTGGGCGGGTAAATGAAGCGCCCATCTCCATTCCCCCAATAGCCGATCTGCCCCGGCTGGTAATCATAGCCGGAGATGTAGCCCATCGCATCCTCCCACGGGTTCTGGATGGCCGGTGGCGGGTAGGCCGCGTTGCTGGTCCAGTAGTTGCTCGTCCAGACCAGGATGCCCTCGACGTTGTACTTCACCGTCTGCCACAGCCACATCCGCATCTCGATCCCCGGATGGTCGATGAAGAGCGTGCAGTAGGGCGCCTTTGGGCCGGTGCAGACATACCACCAGATCTTCTCGCCCTGGGCCTGCCGCCCGCGGGCGCGCTCCGGGTCGTAGGAGGAAGTCACCGGGCACCAGATATCCACGGATCCGACTAGCTCCGGCTCCACCTGCTCGGTGAGCATGCGCGCCAGCTTGGGGGCCGCGCGCTTCAGGAGCGCCATGCCCTCCTTGACGAACTCGTAGTCGCGTGGCTCTGGCTCATCAAACCAGTAGATGTACGCCTTATCGAGCCACCCCTTCTCCTCCAGGTGGTCCTGAAGCTGTCGGGCATAGCTGGTGAAGAGCGCCTCATACTCGGGGGTTCCCTGCTCGTAGGCGCCGATGCGTCCCTTATGGCGCGAGTGGAAGGTGCCCCCGCCCATGCCTTGCAGATGCAGCCGGAACGAGTTGAACCCGAGTTCGTTGAACGCGCGGTGCGCGGCCCGGTCGAACTCGGTGAAATCCACCTTCACGCGGAGGGGATCCGCCACTTCCTCGAAGCCGCCATCCTTCAGGAGCTCGGGGCCCCCTGCCACGCGCAACGAGAGGGCATCGAACCACGCGGTGCCGGTTGCCTCGCCCTTTTCACTCCAGGTCACCGGGCGGAGGAAAATGCTAATCGCCCGCGAGTCTTTCGGCAGGCGGCCTTTCAAGGAGACACTCTCCCGCTTCCATGTGGTACTCCCCTGGAAGCGCAGGTCGATGTTCCGGCCGGACATCCATGCGCCGGCGGCATCGTAGTTCTGAACCGTGACCAGGTAGGTCTGGCCCTCCTTCTCGGTGCGCGCCGCCCAGGAGAGAACGTGCTCGGCCTCCGGATCCACGGGCACGCGCTCGCGGTAGCTGGCGGCGATGCTCGACCTATCGGAGTTATCGACCACCTTCAGACAGCGCTTCCCCTCAAAGGGTTGCTCGCCCACCTGCTGGCCGCCATCCCACGCGTTCTCGCCGAAGCTCACCCGGATGGGCGCCAGCGCCATGGGATCGTAGGGCGAGATGCGGTGCGCCGCAAAGTTTCGGAGGTAGAGATCGAAGACCTGCGCCAGCTCCTCTTGCGTCTCCAGGTTATGGTAGCGGCGAATGGTGCCCAGATTCAGACCGAAAGCGGTTCTTAGATGGGTTTCCTTCGGTAGGGTGAAGTCCCAGACGCGGAGCTGGACCGGCACTTCCTGGCGCCAGGAGCCGGCGCTCAAGCGGAGAGCACCCCGGTAATCGCCTGCGGGAGTGCCTGCGGGAACGTACACGGTGACCCACAGCGGTTGGTTGGTGCCAGCCGCCACGTCGAACGGCCCATCGAGCGGCGGCAAGGCATCTGGCCACTCGCCAGGCGTGCCCACGCGGTCCGTGGGTCTCTCGACGCGCACATAGTGGACGCGATGGATCCGGATGTTGCTCGCGGCGATGCGCGCCCCCTTTGGACCAACCAGGTCACCGACCGATGCGGTCACGCCCTGCAACGCCTGTGATGGGCGCAGGACCACCTGGAAAGGCTCGTACTCGTGCCCCGCCGCGCTGAGGCGGACCACGGGCTGGCGAAGCGCGGGCACCGGGCGCTCGCGGCTCACTTTGTGCGTGGGCTCGGCCCACCAGACGGCCGCGGTCGCATCCTGGGAGACGAGATAGCCGGAATCGGCGGCGAAGAGCGCCGATATATCGAACTCCGTCTTGCCCGCCAGGAGGACCTCCTTGCCGGCGGTGATGCGCAGAGTAGCCTGCATGCGTCCGGTCTCCCGGAGCGTATAGGGGAGCACCACGGGCGCCTCGCCGCCAGCTGGGATGCGCGCCTTCGCAGTGTACTGCCGCGCCTTGCCGCCCTCGGGCGAGAACGCAAACACGGCGGTGACCGGCAGCGCGGTCCGGCCCGGGTTCGACACACGCAACCGAACGTATGGATCCAGGCCAGGGCGCAACCCGCCCAGGCTCTCGACGGTCACGACCGAGGGCTTGCGCTCCTGCTCGATCTCCAGATAGGAGGTTCGCCCGATGGCATCGCGTGGCGTGCCTTCCAGCTCCGCCTCGTATGCGTAGCCGTGGATCTGGAAGCTGCCGGGGTGCGAATCTTCGCCGCTCCGCTTCTCCCCCTCCCCGCGCAATCGGATCTGGATCTCATCGGCGGGGAAAAGATCGGAGGGAAGCGTGCATCGCAGGGTCCCCTTCTCCCCAACGGTGCCTACCTGGTGCCAGGTTTTCCCATCGCGGCTCGCGTCCACGAGAAGCCGCCCGGCCTCGTAATAGCCAATGTTGGCCTGGAGGGTTGCCGCGCGTTGCTTCACTCCGGGAACGGCGTGACGGTAGGTGATGGTAGCCCCATCGCTCAAGACCCAGCGATTGGTGTTGAAGCCGGCGGTAAAGCCGACCAGAGCGCGTGAGTAGTTTGAGCCCTCGCCTTGCAGCGGCGCCTGGAAGCCGTAGCGACCCTGAGAGACGCGCTCGCCCTCGCCCAGCTGCTCGACGAGGGACAGCACGGGGGTAATCGTCACATCGTCAAACAGCACCTTCCCGGTGGTGGCCCAGCATCCCAGGCGCAGGTAGGCGCCATCCACGGCGCGCGGAGCCGCAAAGACGCGGGTATACCGCACCCACTCCTTGCCGGGGAGGGGGAAATCTTCATTCAGAATGTTGAGACCGCTCACCACGCAGCCGCCAGAGGCATCCACCGACCGGGCCCAGAAGCTGAGCCGGTAGATGGCCCCTGGCTCCGGCAGCCAGGTATCGCACTTCCAGAAGTGCGACCCGTTGCCATCGCCATTGATCGCCAGGCACCGCCGGCCCGTCCGTCCGCCCTCTGCCCAGGTGGCCGTGCTGTCCGAAGGCGACCACGCGGCAGGGCGGTCCTTGCCCTCCTCGAAAGAGGCGTTCGGCACCGGCGCCGCCGAGGCAGTCACCGCCATGAGAGATGCGGTCGCCACAAGGAGTGCTCTCAATATCGCCATGACCTTCTTCTCCATTCCGGAACCCCCACGGCCTGACGCCAGACATGCGGGCGCGGATGAGGGTGATGCTGCCGGCGCAAGGATGCTGCGGGTGCAGTCCGATGATGCCAACGGATCACCTGACCCTGCCGGGGAACCAGGCTTCTGCTGCGGATAGCGGATGGACGCCTCTATCGCGCGCTGCCCGCCCGCTTCCTGCACCTTCTTCGCGCGAGAGGGGCACTTCTCCTCCCGGAGTCAGCCACCCAGGCCACTCGCCGGTTTGCCCAAGGATGATACAGATGAACAGGACTGGCACAGTTGGAAGCCGCCTGCCTGCGATTTGACACGCGGCGGGACAGGCTGGTACAATTCAATGCGATGCTCGAAGCCGGGGACGATGCGCGACCGAGGAGGTCGTCGCCACGGCGTATTGCGGTGCAAGGGGAACCGATGCACGAAGTGGGAATCGCGGAGGAGCTGGTGCGCCAGGTGCTGGCCACGGCGTGCGGGATGGCGAGGGTGACGGAGGTGACCGTCGATCTGGGCGTCCTGCAGTGGGTGGACCCGGATGCGCTGCGCCAGGCGTTCGACGCCGCGAGCCAGGGCACCCTCGCGGAAGGCGCGCGCCTGGATCTGCGCGAGGTGCGCCCACGTGCGGTGTGCGGCGCCTGCGGCGCGGAGTACGTTCCAGAGGAGCTTGGTATCTACGTATGTCCCGCGTGCGGGGCGGCCGAGCCGGAGTTTGTGGAAGGCAACGACATCATCCTCGTCAGTTTGGAATGCCTTCCGCCGGAGGATGAGAAATCGTGAGTCGTATTGAGGTCGTGAGCAGTGTGCTGCGGGCCAACCAGGTGCGCGCCGAGGAGACTCGCGCCCGCCTGGATGCCGCCGGCGTGGTCTGCGTGAACCTGATCAGCGCCCCAGGGAGCGGGAAGACGACGCTGCTTCAGAAGACGATCACCGCCCTGGAGGGGATCCCCTGTGCCGTGCTGGTGGGGGACTTGCAGACGACGCGCGATGCCGAGCGGCTGGCGGTCGCGGACGCGCCCGTCGTTCAGATCAACACCGGGCGGGGGTGCCACCTCACCGCCGATCAGGTGGCCGAGGGCCTGGATCGCCTGGATCTGAGCCGGATTCGCCTTCTTTTTATCGAAAACGTGGGGAATATGGTCTGTCCGGCCGGCGTGGACCTGGGCGAACACCGGCGCGTGGCCTTGCTCAGCGTGCCGGAGGGCGATGATAAGGTGGCCAAATACCCGACACTCTTCCAGGGCGCCGATCTGGTGTTGCTCACCAAAGTGGATCTCTTGTCCGTGCTGCCGTTCGCGGTTCGCCAGGTGGAAGAGGATCTGGCCCGCGTCAACACGCGCGCCCCGCTCCAGCAGATCTCGACGCTCGAAGGCACCGGGATGGATGCCTGGCTGGCGTGGCTGCGCGCGCTCGTGGCTGGCTAAGGCGAATCGTCTTTTCTAAAGCGGGCCACAGGGATCGGGTATCGACCCCTGCGGCCCGCTTGCCTGTACGCCCCCCGATCTCCCCTCGATTCCGCGCCGCTTCGCGGCCGCGATACCCCCTGGAACCGCGCATCGAGCACCGCATTACGGGGCAAGCCCTGGCTTTAACAGGCACTCCAATTGGACAAGAGCGTCCAGATCGGGTATAATTGGCAATGCCGAATTCCGCGTCGCGGGAGCGGGGGACCCAAACTAGTTGGGGTGAAGCCTTTCGAACCCGCCCAAAGGTGGATACCACCGGGCACAGGGAGAGAGGGCGAGGTGACCTTTTCCACCTTAACCCGTCAGCTAACCTCGTAGGCACGGTGAAGCAAAGAGGCTTTCGCGTTCCGTGCAGTGGGACGCGATAGCGAGTCTGGCTGGACACCAAGGAAAAGGAGGAGATCATGCGTGTCGAGAATCCCGGTGCCGTTGCACCGAGTCTCTCAGCCTCAGACATCCACGACAGCTCGTGGCGTTCGCTCACCTCCTGGATCGTGAATCAAGGCATCATCCCGTAACTCTCTCGCCTATCTCTTTCCGGCACACGCCGGGACTATCTCCTCAGCCCCCCATATCGATTCCCATTTCCGTGCTATTCGCGCGCATGTGGCTCGCGCTTGCCTGCGCACATCCATCAGCATGAGAGGAAGGTGGCATGAAGCCTTTGGTATATTCACAGATCGAGGGAAAACCGACGACGGATCACGGCACGAGCGTGGCTTCCAACGAGCAGCGTGCCTCGCTCTGGTCCAGCGTGTCGCTAGATGAGTGGCAGGACTGGCGCTGGCATCTTCGGAACCGCATCACGACGGTGGAAGAGCTCTCGCGGGTGGTTCGCCTGACGGAAGAGGAACGCGAGGGTGTTCGACGCTGCCTCGATCACCTCCGCATGGCGATTACGCCCTACTATGCCTCGCTGATCGACCCGGAAGACCCCAACGATCCCATTCGCCGGCAGGCCATCCCAACGGTCCACGAGCTACAGATGGCAGCGGCCGATATGGCCGATCCGCTCCATGAGGAGGCCGACTCGCCAGCGCCGGGCCTGACGCACCGCTACCCGGATCGCGTGCTGCTCCTGGTGACCGACCAGTGCTCGATGTACTGCCGTCACTGCACCCGCCGGCGCCTGGCCGGCCAGAACGACGAGCCGCTTCCGAAGGAGGGAATCGAGCAGGCGCTGGAGTACATCCGTCGCACGCCGCAGGTACGCGATGTCCTCCTCTCCGGGGGAGATCCCTTCACTCTGAGTACAGGGCGCCTGGAGGCGATCCTCCGAGAGCTGCGCGCCATCGAGCACGTTGAGGTGATCCGGATCGGCACGCGCACGCCGGTCGTCCTGCCCCAGCGTATCACGATGGGGCTGTGCGACATGCTCCGGAAGTATCACCCAGTCTGGATCAATACGCACTTCAACCACCCGCGTGAGATCACGCCCGAGGCGCAGGAGGCGTGCCGGCGCCTGGCCGACGCGGGGATTCCGCTCGGGAATCAGTCGGTGCTGCTAAAGGGGATCAACGATTGCCCCTACCTGATGCGGCGTCTGGTGCAGGCGTTGGTGAAGATGCGCGTGCGCCCTTACTACATGTATCAATGCGATCTCTCGCAGGGGATCGAGCACTTTCGGACGCCAGTGGGCACCGGTATCCAGATCATCGAGCACCTGCGCGGGCACACCTCTGGCTTCGCAGTGCCCACCTTCGTCATCGATGCGCCTGGAGGCGGCGGGAAGATACCGGTCAACCCGCAGTACCTCATATCGCAATCGAACACGCAGGTGGTCCTGCGCAATTACGAGGGGGTCATCTGCGTCTACGAAGAGCCCGAGGATCAATCGGCGCACGAGGGGTGCGAGTACTGTCGTGATCATGATGCGGAGGCCGTCGGCCTGGAGAAGCTCTACACCGGTCAGCGGCGTAGCCTCGTTCCTCGGGCAAACAACCGCTACCGCCGCCGCGAGGCGCTGGCGCGGGGGAGGAATGGCCGCCGATGATGCACCAGGGAATGCTGCCCCCAGGCGCGCGCATCGTGGATGACCCGCGTAACCACCGAATCCGCCTGGTCGGCTGTGGCGAGGATGCCGCGGCGACGGCAAACGCCGTCGTCGAGATGGCGCGCTCGCGCGGCTATGGCAAGATCTGGGGCTTTGTCGCTCCCGACGAGTGGAATGCACTGCGGAAGCTGGGCTTTCGCCGCGAGGGAATGCTGGACGGCTTCCTGCCAGACCGGCACGGCGTTGGGATCGCTCGCTATCTCCACCCGGATCGCGCCCGGAGCGCGCGTCTTGCCGAGGAGGATGCCATCGTAGAACAGGCGCTTGCCGCCGGCCCGCGTCCTCCCACGACGCTCGACCCCGCTTTCACGGTACGCCTGGCGACTCCCGAGGACTGCGATCAGATCTCGCGTCTGCTCACCACCGTCTTCGAGAGCTACCCAACGCCCATCGAGACGGGCGCGGATATTCTGAGGGCGATGGCGCAAGAGGTTCACTTCGCGCTCGCCGAGCACCAAGGCCGCCTGGTGAGTGTTGCTTCTGCGGACGTCGACCGCGAGCATCGCGTTGCGGAGATGACCGACTGCGCGACGCTGCCGGAGTACCGCGGTCGCGGGCTGATGCAGGCGCTCCTGTCGGCGATTGAGGGCGAGATGCGCGCTCTTGAGCTGCGTGGCCTCTTCACGCTGGCACGGGCTACCTCCGTTGGGATCAACATCGCGTTTGCCCGTCTCGGCTACCGCTTTCGGGGGCGGTTCATCAACAACTGCCACATCGCCGGGGGATGGGAGGATATGAATATCTGGTCCAAGCCCCTCCTCCGCGCCGGCACCCATGCTGACGCGAGCGAAGCGACGCGCTCTGCGAGCACGCCGCTGAACCCCATCTGATAGAAGCGCGCATCCAGTCGTAGCGGGGCGTTCCCTGGCTTTGCCTCAGGGGTTCAACGAACGGCCCCGCTGCGAACAGGGCCGGACAGAGTCGGCGCGCCGAAAGGAGAGAGTAGATGTCACAGAAAGGAAAGCCGCGGGGGATCTGGGTGGCGGCTGCCCTTGTCGCCGCCGGTGCGGTACTGGTGGCCGGCTGCCGGCCGGCCGCGGAGAGCACCTCGGAAGAAGCTCCTCTGCGGATCGCGATGAGCGGCCTCTACCCGCCGTTCAACTTCTTCGATGAGCAGAACAGGCTGGTGGGCTTCGACGTGGAGATCAGCCGCGAGATCGCGCGGCGCCTCGGCCGCGAGCCGGAGCTGGTGACGACGGCGTGGGACGGCATCCTCGCCGGGCTGATCGCTGGCAAGTATGACTTGATCATCGGGAGCATGGCGATCACTCCAGAGCGCAAGGAGACGGTGGCGTTCTCCGATCCCTACTACGTCTCCGGCGCCCAGTTGGTCGTGCCGAGCGGTTCGCCCATCCGGGGTCCGGAAGACCTGAAAGGCAGAGTGGTCGGCGTCACCCTGGGCGAGACCTACGAGGAGCACGTCCGCCGGATCCCCGGAGTGAAGCGCGTGGCTACCTATAAGGGGGGAGTCCCCAACCTCCTGATGGAGCTTGAAAACGAGCGGATCGATGCCCTGGTGAGCGACCGGCTGGTGGGTCTTTACGCCATCCAGCTCACCGGTAGCGACGTGGTGATGGCGGGTGACTTCCTCTACCGGGAGGAGATGGGGATCGCCATGCGCAAAGGCGAGAGTGCGCTGCGCGACCAGGTGAACGCCGCGCTCCGCGAGATGCGCGCCGATGGCACCTATAGTCGCATCAGCGAGGAGTGGTTCGGGCGCGACCTCATCGAGCTGGAAGGCGAGAAGGACCCCGGCGCGGTTGATCAGGCGGTGCCCGAGCCTGGCGGAGAGGCATAGCGCATGGAACTTGGGATTTACCTGCATGAAAGCTCCTTCCTGGTGAAGGCGCTGGGAGTGACCGCGATCCTGGCGGTGGGCGCGGCCGTCCTGGGAACGGTCGTAGCCGCCATTCTGGCGCTGCTGCGCATGAGCCAGAACAAGGCTGTCAGCCGCGCGGCCACGTACTACGTGGAGTTCATGCGTGGCACGCCACTCCTCGTGCAGCTGTTCATCATCTTCTATGGCGGGCCCCAGGTCGGGCTGACACTCGAGCCGATGACCGCCGGCATTCTCGGCCTCGGTCTTAATGCCGGCGCCTATATCTCGGAGATCTTCCGTGGCGCCATCCAGAGCATTCCCGAGGGGCAGATGGAGGCAGCGCGCTCGCTGGGGATGGGCCACTGGCTGGCCATGCGCCGCGTCATCTGGCCGCAGGCACTGCGCCACGCCGTGCCCGCGCTCGGAAGTAGCTTCGCGGCGCTGGTGAAGGATACGTCGCTCGCATCCGTCATCACCGTTCACGAGCTGCTGCTGACAACCCAGCAGCGCATCAGCTTCCGGGGCAAGCCGATTGAGTTTTACCTGATGGCGGGCATCCTCTACTTTTTGCTGACGATGGCCGTCACCTACAGCATACGCTGGTGGGAGCGACAGTACAAATGGAGCATCTAGAGACGGCGCGACCAATTCTGAGCGTGGAGAACCTCGCCGTGCGCTTTGGCGAGAAGGTGGTCCTCGATGGCCTCTCCTTCGATGTTCGCCAAGGGGAGGTCATTGCAATCATCGGTCCGAGTGGCGCGGGCAAGAGCACGCTCCTTCGCTGCATCAACGGGCTGCAGCGCTTCGATAGAGGCTCGGTCCGTATCGGCGACCTTGAGATCCATGGGGGCAAGCGATTCACCCTCCATGCCGAGGCACACCTGAACCGGGTACGCCGGCACGTGGGGATGGTCTTCCAGCACTTCCATCTCTTCCCGCACATGACGGTGCTCCAGAACATCATGGAGGGCCCCCTCCATGTGTTGCGCCATCCCGCGGTGGAGGCGGAGGCGACCGCGCGCAGACTTCTAGACCGCGTGGGTCTTGGCGACTATGCCCAGGCCTTTCCGCAGTCGCTTTCTGGCGGGCAGAAACAGCGCGTGGCGATCGTGCGCGCCCTGGCCATGGAGCCAGAGGTGATGCTCTTCGACGAAGCCACCTCCGCCCTCGATCCGGAGCTGGTGGGTGAGGTGCTCAGCGTGATGGCAGACCTGGCGCGCAACGGCACCACCATGCTCGTGGTCACCCACGAGATGGGCTTCGCGCGCGAGGTGGCCTGCCGGGTCCTTTTCATGGCAGATGGCCGCATTCTGGAAGAAGGTCCCTCCGCGCGGTTCTTCGAGTCGCCGGAGACGCCCCGCGCCCGTGCCTTCCTGGAGCAGGTGCTCCGCTGACCGATCTGCGGGAACCGTGAAGAGGATTCTCGGCAAGGCACGAGAAGGATCCGGGGCAAGCGGAGGCGAGCGCCGGGCCCTGTGGCAATCCGAACCGCCCGGCCTCCAGGCTGCCGTGGAGACGGGGGAAAGGGATGCCACTGGTAACCAACATCGCCCGCATCGGAATTGCAGGCCTGCTCGCGCTGGGCGTCGCGATGCCCGGCCAGATCGAGGCGGCGGAGATTCGGTTGGACCCGGGCCGCCTCCGGCTGCAGGTGGATGAGGCATCGGGGCGGATCACTCGCGTCGAAGCGAGCGGCGCGAACCTGACGGCACCGGATGCAGTCTCGCGCTCCGGGTTTGCCCTGGCCGATGGCCCGAAGGCGGAGTGCGTGCCGGTGACGTGCCGGGTGACCCCGCGCGGCGCGGGCGGGCTTCTCTGGGATGGCCAGGCCGGCGCGCTGCGCATCGCGTGCCAGTCGCGCCCGGTAGGCCGCGGGATCGAGTTTTCCGGGAGCGTGGACGACCCGCGTGGCACCGATGGGACAGACCACGCCGTGACGCTCCGCTTCGCCCTCCCGGTGAAGCTGGAGGGCTGGCGGATGGACCGCGATCTGGATCGCTCGTGGCCACTCCGCGGGGACAGCCACCGCTCGCCGGCGTCTCCCTGCCCCTGGGGCCGGGGCCGCGGGGAACTCTGGCCGGTCGTGGCCGTGGCGTGCGAGAAGGCGTCACTGGGCCTTGGCTGCCGCCTGGACGAGCCCCGGTGCTTCCGCGTCACGTACGATGGCCCGAGCCAGCTCCTCTCCATCGAGATCGACTTCGCGCTTGCCAGTGTGGCAAAGCAGCCTCGAAAGGCAGGCTTTCGCTTTCTGCTGCTGGCGCGCCCGGATTCCTGGGGCCTGCGCGGATGTCTCGCCGACTACTACGCCACCTATCCCGAGCTGTTCCGCAAGCGCACGGAGCTCGCCGGCGGCTGGTTTGCCTGGGGCGACCTCCTCTCGCTCGCCGCGCCCGCGGTTGATTTCGGCCTGGTTTTTCACGAGGGCCCCAAGGACGCGAACGCGCGCCTCCACTCGCTGGCGCTCGGCGCGGCCACCTTCCCCTATATCGAGCCGTTGATGTACCAGCTCCCGATGGGCGATTTCGACCGTGCGCCCGTTCGCGCGGAGATCGAGGAGCGGATCCGGCTCTGGTCGAAGCCCCTCGATCCCCTGCCGAAGATGCACCGCGGTCACTACGACCAGACCCGCTGTGCCGCTACGCTGGCGAGCGGCATCCGCGACCCCGACGGCAGCCTCCACATCGCGGCGATTAGCCAGTACCCGTGGATCGCGGGCACGCGCTGGGCCGCCCAACTCGCGCTCAACGTCGACCCGGAGATCCCCGGGGGTGCGGGCGAGCTCTACCTGGCCGAGGAGCGAGAGAATATCAAGAGCGAGACGTGGGGCGAGGGCCGCTATCTCGATAGCTTCTCCTCTCATGCCAACAAGATCGATTACGCGCCGGACCACCTGGCCCACGCGGATCACCCCCTGATCTGGAAGGCGGACGAGCAGGCACCGGGCGGGTTCCGGGTGGGGCAGCCGGTCGCCGCCGCTGCGTTCGAGTATGCCCAAGGCTTGCGTGAGCTCCTGGATACGCGCGGCAAGCTGATCCTCGTCAACCAATACGGGCATGGCGCGCCCGCGCCGTTCCACGTCTTTGACTGCCTCGGCAAGGAGTATTGGGTGCCTGGCGCCGGGCGCCTCCTGCAGCGCTACCGCGCCACGAGCTATCAAAAGGTGGTAAGTAACCTGCCGCGCAACGAGCCGATTTCTGACAGGCAGCTCCGCGAGTTCCTCGTCTACGGCATCTTCCCGGGCGGCTACGGTCGGCCAGGATGGGGCGAAGAGGGGATGCGCGCGACCTACCGGCAGGTCGTGCCACTCCTCCGCCTGCAGCACCGGCTCGGCTGGGAGCCCGTGCCGCACGCCGTCGCGAAGGAGAGCGGCGTCCTCATCGAGCGGTTTGGCGGCACCGGGGGCAAGCCACTCTGCCTGGCCGTGCATAGCCGATGGGGCGCGAAAGTCGTGACGCTCACCCTGGACCACGCCGCGCTCGGGCTTCCAGGCGCCCTCTGGTGCCACGAGCTGGTGAGCGATGACCCGGTCACCTGGGTCACGGAAGCCGGACAGACAGAGATACAGCTCGGGCTGGCCTCTGGCGAGACGCGCCTCCTCGCCGTCGGCGACGCCCGCACGCACGCGGCGATTGCCCGAATCCTGGCCGAAGACCGGCTGCGCGACGCGCGCCTCTGCACCGCGGAGTACCGGCTACGTGAAGGGAGGGCGCACCTGCTTGAGCGCCATCTCCAGACCGCGTCGCACGAGAACGCGTCGGCATTGCTCTCGCTGGCGGAGAGAGTCACCGGCGGGCACGCCCTCGACCAGCGCATCGCCGAACTGCTGCGCGAAGCGGCGCGGTGGGCGCGCGCGGCGGAGAAGCCGGAGCCGCGCCGGCCACGCCCGGTGACCGTGCCTCCCCCGGACCCGAGAAGCGCCGGCATCCCCTGGAAAGAAGACTTTTCGCAGGGGCTCCGGGAGGAACGATGGTCCGTGCCACGCAACGCGAAGAGCCGGATCGAGGTGAAGGACGGCCGGCTGGAGATGGAGCTTTCGTCCGAGGAGACATCGGCCGCGATCACGACCCGGCGCACCTTCGATTTCGGGGAGCAGCCCCTCGAGTTCCGCTGGCGGTTCCAGTTCAACCATGCGGGGCACGAGTGGTACCTGATGCAGGGCGTGCGCCTGGCGCCAGAGGCCTCCGACGATGGCTACATCCTCTTCCGCATCGATCCTGGGATCCGGGTGCGCCTCGAGAACGCGGACACGCCGCCGAGCAACTTCGAGTTCTCGCTGACGCCGTATGAGTCGTTTGCCACCAATGTGCCGCATCAGGTGCGTCTGGTACTCACCCCGGAGCGATTCTTCCTGGAGATGGATGGGAAGCGCCTCGGCGAGGGCGAGCACGACTGTCACTTCACGCAGGCGGCGATCACGCTGAGCGTCTCTACCGGCCACAAAGGCCGCGGCGACGTTGTCTGGTGG
>DUUU01000106.1 GCA_012841485.1 Armatimonadota bacterium | reverse complement strand
TCTTACAGGCAGCCAGTCATCTCCAGCGTCCCAAAGGGAAGCAGAACCCGCGGCACCGGCGCGCGCCCACATATCGCAGGCGTACGCCGGTGCCAGAGTCTACCTTCTCTAGTTCGCTCAGTCCACCCGGTACACGCCGACATCATCGAACCAGACCACATCCTCCTGCGTGGACTGGCCAGCCATGCCGAGGAGGACGACGAGCTTCCCGGCGCCCTCGGGCACCTCGACCACGCCGAAGATCTCGCCCCAGTCGTTGGCCGGGCCTTCGGTGGTGAGCGTCTTATCCAGCTCCTCGAGCGTCCAGCGGCCCTCCGCCGTCTGCCAGCGGACGCGGATCCATGTGTTGCCCTTTCCCTGGATCCGGCGCATCGCGCGAATGGCG
Organism: Armatimonadota bacterium; assembly: GCA_012841485.1. Next base: position 4,335 of record DUUU01000106.1, on the reverse strand, counting down.
TAGCACTCGCCCGGCTTCACGTCGTAGGACTGGATGAAGCAGCCATTCCCCACGCCCGCGGCACGCGCCGAGCCTTTGCCAGAGTGGCCCGTCTCGCGGTCCCACGAGAAGACGCCCTTCGAGGTTTCCAGCTGCCAGCTGCTCCAGCCCGCGGGCGCGCCGCCCTGTTTCCAATCAACCTGAACGCCCTGGTTCGAGGCGGCCTGCTCCGAGGCAAAATCGGCGTTGCGCGCCAGGTTGGCCAGCTTGCCCTCCTTCTCCAGGGTGGCGATACGGGCGCGGCCGTAATCCGCCGGATCGCGGGCGAAGCGGAGCGCGTCCTCGCTTCCCGGCAACGCCTCGGGCCACGTCTCCTTGTTCACCCTGGGGTTCGGGGTGGACCACCAGCGGAACTTCTCGCCGTACATCCAGACGTACTCGTCGGCAACGCGCAGCGCCGTCGCCACGTTCTTGCGGAGCCGGAGCACACGCGGTTCTCCCAGGCCATCGATGTACCACTGGGAGGTGGGTGGGTTCCAGTAGGCATCGAGGTAGATCCCGAAGCCCGCCTGCACCTGCGCCCGGTACTTCGCGCGGTTCTCCGGCGAGATCAGCTGCTGGCAATCGCCCTTGATCCGCACCGCCGCCTCCAGGAACTGCGTGGTGCTGTTGTAGCGATAGGCGTTCTCGCACCCGTCCACCAGCTTCACCGCCGGCGGGATCACGTCGAGCCAGCCATCGACGAACGCGGGGAGAAGCCCGTAGCCCGACGTCTCCAGCACGGCGTTCGGGTTGGCGTGACCCAGGGCGTTGGAGTTGATGACCAGCATGAAGTAGGTGAAGATGGTAAGATCAGGATACTCGCCGATGACGGCACGCATCACCTCGCGCCCGCGCTCGCGCGCTTTCGCCTGGTACTCGGCGAAAGTGTGCTGGGCTTTCTGCGGCTGGGCCAGATAGTTAAACTGCGCGTGAGGCGGAGTGTAGGGCTCGGGATCGAAGTGGAGCCCCTTCAGGCCGCCTTCCTTCGCGATCCAGGCGGCGATGCGCCAGTGCTCCACCACGTTCTTCCAACCCTCGTCGTCGAACCAGTCGACATTCCCCGGGTTGGCGCCGACGGTGACGAAGTTGTCGGTGAAGCGGGTGAACCGGCACGCCTTCAGATCCTCGACGCTCTTGTTGAACCAGCGCTGCTCCCACGCCTGGGCGCTGAAGGTCGACCTCAGGAAACACGATTTCCCGTCGTCCCTGGTGCCAACCGCCTCGAGGATCACGCCGTCGAAGGGGCGCTGCTCCATCTGGGCCAGGTTCTCACGCAGGCGCGCGGTATCTGGCTTATCCCAACCGGTGGCAATCAGTTTCTTGCGCGGCGCCCTGCTCTGCGCCGCCGCCGGTGCCGCGAGCCCGACGAGGAACGCCAGGCCAACCAGCACAGCGAGCAGGTGGTGGTTGAACCAATAATGAGATCTGTTCATAGGGTAAGCACCTCCCGACCGTGAAGTCCCCCCCCGCCCGAGGGGTAGTAACAGATTCGCACGAGCCGCTGGCTCTCCTGCTTCTAAGGAAACGCCAGGGAATCGCGCCGCGGCCCGTCACGCCTCCGGCATGGCCCACGCGCCCGCCCCGCGCGGAGCGGCACATCCCTCGCGGCGACGCGGGAGGCGAGGGCAGAGAGGCTCTTCAACGCAGGAGTCGGCGAGCGCCACCCGGAATCATACAGCATGTTTGCGCTTGCTCGGAGTGCCGCAACAACGCGTTGGCTCGGAGGCAGGGATGGCTGAATCGCCGTCTCGCACCCGGCGATCCATTGCTCCCATCCTGCTCCTCCTGGTGGTCACGGCTGCCGCCTTCTCGGAGGCGCGCTCGTTCGACTTCGTCGCCTGGGACGATGATGTCAACCTCTACCGGAATGAGTATTTCCTGGGAGACACACCGGATATCGCGCACTTCTGGCGCACGCCGTTCTTTGGGATGTACATTCCGGTTACTTATACCGTCTGGGGGCTGCTCGCCGGAGTGGCGAAGCAGGCGCCCGCCGCGCCCGGAATGCCGGCGCTGAACCCCTCCATCTTCCACCTGGCGAACCTGGCATTCCATCTTCTCAACGTGCTCCTGGTCTTCGCCATCCTGAGACAGCTTCTGGACCGGGAGTGGGCCGCGGCAGCCGGCGCGCTCCTCTTCGGGGTACACCCGATTCAGGTGGAAGCCGTTGCCTGGGTCACCGGGATGAAGGACGTGCTCGGCGGGTTCTTCTCGCTCCTTGCCCTGTGGGGCTACCTCTCCTACGCGGCGGAGAAACGGGCTCGCGCCCGAGGCTGGAAGTATGCGGCGGCCACCCTCGCCTACCTCCTCGCCCTCCTCTCGAAGCCAAGCTCCGCGGCGGTGCCGGTGGTGGCGTGGATCCTCGATTGCTTCCTGCTGCGCCGCCCGTGGCACCTGACCACGCGGGCGCTGGCGCCGTGGGTCTTCCTCGCCCTTCCGGCCGCGGTCGCGACCAAGCTCGCCCAGGATCCCGATGCCAGCGTGGGCTTCATCACCCCGCTCTGGGCGCGGCCTCTCGTCGCCGGCGATGCTCTCACGTTCTACCTCGGAAAACTGGCGCTTCCCGTGGGCCTCATCCCTGACTACAGCCGCTCGCCGGCCTCCATTCTGAAGAGCGGTCAGGTCTACTATACCTGGCTCGTGCCGGCCGCGCTCGCTGGCATCGCCTGGGCCGGCCGGAGGCGCTGCCCCTGGCTGCCGGTCTCGTTCGGGCTCTTCGTCGCCGGGCTGCTGCCCGTGCTCGGGTTCACGCGATTCGTTTTCCAGGAGCTCTCCACCGTCGCCGACCGCTACGTCTACCTGGCGATGCTCGGGCCGGCACTCGCCCTGGCGGGCCTGGCGAGCACTTATGACCTCCGCTGGGTGAGGGCCGGCATCGCGGGCGTTCTGGCGGTGCTGGCAGGGCTGACACTTTTCCAGAGCCTGCACTGGTACGGCACGCAGCCGCTCTTTGAGCACACGTTGACGGTAAACCCACGCAGCACCATCGCGCACAACAACCTCGGGGCGCTCCACTACATGCGGGGAGATTACGCCCGAGCCGCCACGCACTATCAGGCATCGCTCGAAGTGCTCCCGAACGATGCTCCGGTGCACGACAACCTGGCCATGGCGCTCTTGCTCCAGGGGAAGCAAGAAGAGGCAGTGCGTCACTGGGAAGAGGCGCTGCGCATCGACCCGGGGTGGGCGCGCGCGCACTTCAACTACGGTGCCTATCTGGCCAGTACGGGCAGGATGGACGAGGCGCGCGAACACTGGCGCGAAGCAGTGCGCTGCGATCCCGAATTCGTGCCCGCCCGGCGCGCTCTGGAGCAGGCCGGAGACGTGCCGTAGAGCGTGGTCTCTTCCCCCGCGTTTTCCGCCCCTCCGCCATCTCCCCCCAACACGCCATCCCTCCACCTCGCCCCACTGGCGTACAACTTGCACACTCGGGCACCCAGGAAAGGCAGGTGATCGCTCCGATGCGAACAGGCAGAAACAGGGCCCGGCGGGCGATCCTCTGGTGCGCCCTCCCGGCGCTGGCACTCGTGGGTGCCGGCCCCGCGGCAGCGGCACCTGAGGGACCCGAAACACCGGCACCGGCAGCGCCTGCGGCAACAACCGAGAGAACCTACATCCCTTCCGTGACGATCACGCCTGAGGTTTTCACTCCTCAGGGCGAGCCGAGGATGTACCCGGTGGGCGGCGGGCGCGAGAGTGTCTGGCAGCCGGGGATGCCCGTCTACGTTGGTGATCGAATCGTGCTGAGGATGTTCGCCTCTACTGGGGACGCGCGGCTCGCAGAGATGCGCGTGCGCCTCGATAATGAACCACTGCGCACGCTGACCCAGGCGCCGTGGTCCATAGAGATCGACACCAGCAACCTGAGTCCCGGCTACCACTTCGTCGAGGTGTTCGCCGTTTCCAGCGATCCTTCGGCAGACATGGGATCTGGGACAACCATCTTCTATGTGCGCGAGCCTGAGCCCGTGAGGGAAGCGGCTGCTCCCGAGCCACGCACCGAGACCACGGTGACGACCGGGGCGGTGCAGGAGATGATGACGGAGGAGCCCACGACAGCGGTCGCCGGCGTGCGTCAGACGCCGGAAGAGGCGTTCCAGCCGCCTGCGCACCCGGGCCGAGAGATTCCCATGCGCGATGGGATCCCGCTCTACCAGGCGGGCCTGGATATCTCTCTCCATTCAGCCGATCCGGCCGTGGAGCACATGCTCGCCCAGGATGGCGTGGTGCAAGTGACCAAGCCGACGCTCTTCCGTGTCACCGTCGGCAACAATGCCCGCCGCATCATCTACGCGCTGATGCGCAATGGGCAGG
>DUUU01000105.1 GCA_012841485.1 Armatimonadota bacterium | reverse complement strand
GGCGGTCATGGCGCTGGAGCGCGTTCCCGCCGATATCCGCCGCGATGGCGGCGTGGCCCGCATGAGCGACCCGCTGATCATCAAGAAGATCATGGAGGCCGTTTCCATCCCCGTGATGGCCAAGTGCCGCATCGGGCACTTCGTCGAGGCGCAGATCCTGGAGGCCATCGGCGTCGATTTCATCGATGAGAGCGAAGTGCTCACCCCTGCGGATGAGCAGTTCCACGTGGACAAGTTCGCCTTCAAAGTGCCCTTCGTCTGCGGCGCGCGTGACCTGGGCGAGGCTCTCCGCCGCATCGGCGAGGGCGCGGCGATGATTCGCACCAAGGGCGAGGCCGGCAGCGGCAACATCGTCGAGGCCGTGCGCCACATGCGCGCCATTATGTCCGGTATCCGCCGCATCCAGACGCTGCGGGAAGACGAGCTGATGGCCGAGGCCAAGAGCCTCGGAGCGCCCTATGACCTGGTGCGCTACATCCACGAGCATGGCAAACTGCCGGTGCCCAACTTCTCCGCGGGCGGCGTGGCGACCCCCGCCGACGCGGCGCTGGTGATGCAGCTGGGCGCCGAGGCGGTCTTCGTCGGCTCGGGCATCTTCAAAAGCGACGATCCCGCGCCACGCGCGAAGGCGATCGTGGATGCGGCCACCAACTTCCGCCGCCCCGATATCCTGGCGAAGGTCTCCGAGGGCCTCGGCCGGCCCATGTCCGGTATCGACGTGCGCCAGCTCGACGAGAAGGATCAGCTCGCGACCCGGGGGTGGTAAGTGAGAATCGGCGTTCTCGCCTTGCAGGGAAACTTCCGTGAGCACCTCGCCATGCTGGCACGCTGTGGCGTCCAGGGCAGCGAGGTGCGCACGGTCGATGAGTTGGCGGCAACGGATGGCCTGATCCTCCCGGGTGGCGAAAGCACCACTGTCGGCAAGCTGATGGCTCGCTATGGCCTGGATAAGGCGATCCGCGAGCGTGTCGCCCGTGGGATGCCGCTGTTCGGCACCTGCATGGGGCTCATCCTCATGGCGCGCGAGATCGAGGAGAGCGATCAGCCCTGCCTCGGCCTCATGGATGTGACTGTGCGTCGCAACGCCTTCGGGCGGCAGGTCGACTCCTTCGAGTGTGACCTGGAGGTGGCGGGCTTTCCGCCGCCGCCTATCCGCGCGGTCTTCATCCGTGCGCCCTATATCACGCGCGCGGGCGAGAACGTCGAAGTCTTGGCCACTTTCGAGGGCCGGGTCGTCTTGGCCCGGCAGAAGAATATCCTGGGTGCTGCCTTTCACCCGGAGCTCACGAGTGATCGGCGCATCCACCAGTTCTTCCTTGACCTCATCGCCGGTAGCAGGTAGATGGCGGTGCATCTCGGTGGCGCCTTCAAATGGCTGACGATCATCGCCCTCGCCACCTGGGCGGGCATCTGGTGGCAAACCGATCTGACGCGCTGGCATGCAGGAACGCTCCCGGCCGCTAATGGGCAGGCCGGGGCGTTCCTGCGCCCGCTTTTCACCCTGCGCGCGGATCATGCCTCCGAGATCGCCCTGGACGCTTCGGCAAGCCACATCGGCATCATCGGCCCGGCGGGCCGGGTTCGCGTCCTGGATGCGACCGGGCACACCCTCATGGACGTCTCGGTTCCCGGCGCGGACGCCCTTGCCTTCACCGCGGAGGGCCAGCGCGTCGTGGCCTACGCGCGCGCCAACGCATCCCATGCCGAGATCGTCTTCATGCGCCTCGATGGCTCGGTCCTCTGGCGCCACAATCCCGGAGCGGCGGTCGTGGACCTGGCGGTCGCGGAGTCGGGCGAGCACGCCGCGTGCGTCACCGCCGACGGCTACGTCTATTCGTACCGCCTGGATGAGACGCCCCGCTTCCGGCGCTGGCGCAGCGTAGGCGATCCCACCGGCACCTATGTGACCCCCGATGGGTCGCTCGTGCTCGTCGCCACCGCCGATCCGCCCGGCGCGTGGGCCTACACGCCTTCGGGCACCTTTGTCTGGAAGGCGCCGAACAGTGATCCCAAGGGCCGCGCGCAGCTCTTCACCAATCCGGATGGGCAGTTTCTGGCCTGCGCCACGATGCCCGAGGACGCCCGCTCGGACAGCTATACCAGTCGCTTCGTCGTTCTCAGCCGCAGTGGTCGCCAGCAGTGGGGAGCCAGACTGCGCGCCTCGCATCCGCGGGTGGCCCTCTCCGCCGATGGCCAGTACGCGGCCGTAACCTATATCAAGAGCATCTCCACGGGCACGGAGCCTACCTACGAGCGGAAGGTGGTGCTCTTCAGAACAAGGAGCGCCGGCTCCGGAGTCCCCGACCAGCTCTGGCAACACGGCGGCCCACTCTACGACCCGCGCCTTGTCTGCATCGCGGGCGACGGCTCCTTCGTTGCCACCCACGACGGGAAGCGGAGCATCTTCTTCTTCAGCACCACCGGACAGCTTCTCTGGCGGCACAAGATGGCACACCCCATCGTACGCACCTCCGCATCGGCAGATGGGCTCTCCATCCTCGTCCACTGCGCCGATGGCTCGCTCTCATTGCTCCGCGTCGCCGACGGCCGATAGCCCGCCGCCCGCATCGACACCACGGATGAAGGGGGGACGGATCAGGAATCGCAGATTCACCTTGCGCGTATTCGACCTTCATTGTCGTGACGATGATGAAGGGGGGACGGATCAGGAATCGCAGATTCACTGTTTGCGTTGCCGTGGTCTTGTGTGGTATAATGAGAGCGTGAGTTTGGTCCGTTGCCAATTCGATTCGTGGGGGCGACGGGTTTCGACAGGGGCGAGAGAGACAGAGAATGCGAGCCGAGGCGCCGCTGGCCTCGTAAAAAGCGGCAAACAAAACAAACGCCGAGAATCAACTCGCACTCGCTGCCTAAGGGCAGCCATCCGACCGATCCCCATTCGGCGGGATCGGATCCGGGTGTAACCAAAGCCGGATTACCTGGTGATTCTGGGTACGCGGACCGCCAGGGACATTCAGCGACCTAGCGCCGGCGGATCCCGTCTGTGGGAGCCAATGGGGCGAAACCTAAAACGCAGACTACGCTCGTAGAGGTCTCTGGCGATCTCCCTTTGGACGGCGGTTCAACTCCGCCCGCCTCCACCAGTGACATCACATCAAGATGCGAGGGGTTGGCACGCCGCTTTGCGGGTGCGCTCCGCGACATGGAGGCGGCAGTCCGACAGGGCAGCGGGCGACCATCCGCAGCGATGAGTTCCTCGCGGCTTCCTTGTCCTTCTTCCCTGCCCCAGCGCCCCCTCTTCCCGCATCGCCAGCGTGGACCATCACATTCGTCGAAACATGCCGCTGCCCTTGCCGCGATCATCCTCCTCCGGGTTCACTTTGGGCATTCGCGGAGGCGGCACCTTCATATGATACGCGCAGAGGCATCGACTCTGCTCTCTTATCGAACATTGTAGTCCAGAGGCTCGTCACAGGAGTCACCGTTTGTGTAAGGAGGTGCCGTCACGATTTCGCGTCTACCAATTCGTCTCGCGCTGCTCTGCACCATCCTCCTGGCGGGTGGACCACTTCTGGCCGCGCCATCGCCTCGCATCTATATCAGCGGACGGGAGGTTCCCTGCACCCCATCGCCAGCGATGATAGACGGACAGGTCCACGTGCCTGTCTCCTTCCACTACGAAGGGTTGTCCATCCTGGTCCGAACCGAAGACGGAAAGGTCATCCTGCGTGGCCTGGGAGAGTCTGAGACACGAGTTCCCTACGTCATGCACGAGGGAATGATCTACTATCCCATCGTGCCGGCATGCACGGGCATTCGTCTCGGCGCCCGATGGGCCGAGCGCACGCAAAGGCTGTACATCGCCCCGCGCATCGACTCGATCCGCCCGGAGGTCTTTGACCGAATGCTGACGCTCCGCATCACCGCGGGCTACCCGGTCACCCCGAAAGTGTCGATCATCTCCGATCCGTCGCGGCTGTTGATTGAGATACCCAACGCGCAGCTCTTCACCGATTCGACGACCATCCCGATAGGCCAGGCAGGGATCACGCGGATCCGCGCCGCTCAATACTCCTACGAGCCGCCCATGGTTCGCATCGTGGTCGATGTGGAGGGCCGCCCGCAATATCGCCTCCTCAGCGGCCTGGAGACCACACAGATCCGACTGCGCATGGGAGTACCCGAGGCGCCGAGCCCGGAGGCGTATACCCTGCTCGACCAACTCCTCGATTCTCCCGATTCTGAGGGGGCGGTCCGGGAAGTCGTTGGCGTTGGAATAGAGCCCGTAGAGGATGGAAGCACGCGAATCGTGGTGCGCACAACCGCCCCCGTCGATGGCTCCGTTCTGACCCTCTCCTCCCCGCCTCGCCTGGCGCTGGACATTCCGAATGCGACGCTGCGCGCGCCGCAACCCGAAGTCCCACCGGAGACCCCGCTCGTGCAGGGCGTGCGCCTGGGCCAATTCACAGAGAGAATCTCGCGCGTGGTGGTGGATCTGGCCGAGGAAGTGGAATATACGCTGAACAGGGGAGCCGATCCGGGCACCCTGGTGCTCGTCCTGCGCAGCGCCCTCGGTCTAGAGCCGGTCCGCGGCCTTCAGGGGCTGAAGGTGATGCTGGATCCGGGCCACGGCGGCCGGCTGCACGGCACCACCGGGCTTTCGGGAAGGCGCGAGCAGGATATCAACCTGGATGTGGCCCGTCGCCTCTACAGGCTGCTGGAAGAGGCCAAGGCACGCCCGATGATGACGCGCTATGGAGACGACACCGTCAGTCTCCAGGCCCGGCCGGCGTTGGCCAACGCCAAGGGAGTGCATATCTTCATCAGCATCCATGCTAACTCCAATGGGCGCCCCAACAGCGCCCGCGGCATCGAGACCTACTACTGTCACGACCACAGTTTCCGGCTCGCCCGCACCATCCATCAACAGGTCGTCAAGGAACTGGGCGCGCCTGACCGCCGGGTGCGCAAGCGCCCGGGACTCGTCGTCACCCGCAAGACGAAGATGCCATCCATCCTGCTGGAAATTGGGTATATGAACCATCGCGAAGAGGATAGGTTGCTGGGAACGCCCGAATACCGGCAGCGGGTGGCCAAAGCCATTTTCAATGGCATTGTCAAATACGTGGGCGGAGCGGCGGCGCTCGATAGCCGGAACGCCGAGGCACCGCAGGCGGAGGAGAGCGAGATCGGCGCGATTGAGCTAACCGTATCGCTCGCGGGAGAGGAGCAGCACTGAGATGCGTCGTACCACACTGATTGCTCTCCTCGCCCTCATCGCCGCGGGCGCGCTCCTCTGGTGGAGCCGGACATCCGCACCACCGACGGAACCGCCTCGGGCAGAGGCACCGCCCGCGAATGCGCCCGCGGGGCCATCGCAGGAGGTCACGCTCTACTTCGCGCGCGAGGTATCGAGCGCGCAGTCGGTGGGGTGGGTCTTGGTGCCCGTGCAGCGTCCGGTGGCGCCATCGGCCTCCCCGGAGCAGGCCGCTCTCGAGGCGTTGGCTACCGGGCCCACGCCTGAGGAGGACAAGGCCGGCCTCGTTGCCACCTTGCCGAATGGCACGCGGGTACTGGGCGTCCAGCGGGAGGACGGCGTGATCACCGCGAACTTCAGCCGGGAACTGCAGGAAAATTTCAACGGAGGCGCCGAGTGGGAGGAGGTTGTTCTCTACTCCATCGTGAATACTCTGGTGGAGGCGGGGAGCACGGGCTCGGTGCGCATCCGGATTGAGGGCGAGCCGGTGGAGAGCATCGGTGGGCACCTGGCCGCCGATGAGCCGCTCCAGCGCAACGACGATATTGTATTCCACGGGAACCAGCGGTGAACCCGGCAGACCCTGACGACGGTCCTATTGGCCTGTTCGACTCTGGGGTCGGCGGGCTGACCGTGGTGGCACACCTCCTGCAGAGGCTCCCCGAGGAGTCGGTGCTGTACTTCGGCGACACGGCGCATCTGCCGTATGGGCCACGCCCCCTGGAGGAGGTGCGCGACTATGCCATCCGCATCGGGCGCTATCTGGCCGTCCAGGGCGCCAAGCTGGTGGTGATGGCGTGCAACACCTCGACATCGGCGGCGTTCGACGCCGTGCAGGAGGATCTCCCCGTGCCCGTGCTCGGGATGGTGGAGTATGGAGTGCATGCCGCGCTGGCGGTGGCGCGTAACGGCAAGGTGGGCGTGATTGCCACCCAGGGAACCGTTCTCTCGGGCGCCTATGAGCGTGCCTTTCGCGCGGCCCGGCAGGATCTCCAGGTGGTGCAGCAGGCATGTCCTGAGTTCGTGCCGCTCGTCGAGAGCGGATCGACCGACAGCCCCGAGGCGTTGGCCGCGGTCCAGCAGTACATCGAGCCGATGAGCGCCCAGGGGATCGATACGATCGTCCTGGGCTGCACGCATTACCCCTACCTCGCGGGCACGATCCAGCAGGTGGTGGGTCCGGATGTCGTGCTAGTGGACCCGGCCGAGGCGTTGATCCAGGCGCTGGAACAGCTCCTGGACGAGAAGGGACTGCGCCGCCGCTCCGCCGACCCGCCGACACATCGCTTCCTGGTGAGTGGCGATCCGGCTGCGTTCGTGGCTGCCGCGCACCGATTGTTGCACCGCGAGATCCTCGTGGAGAAGGTGGATATATTCGATGCCGAGAATTGACGGGCGGGCGCCCGACCAGATGCGCCCGGTAAAGTTCACGCGCCACTACAACAAGTACGCCGAGGGTTCCTGCCTGATCGAGGTTGGCGATACGCGAGTGATCTGCACGGCTTCGATTGAAGAACGTGTTCCCCTCTTCCTGCGCAACACCGGCAGCGGCTGGGTAAGCGCCGAGTATGGCATGCTCCCGCGCTCTTGCTCGACGCGCAATCCGCGCGACACCCGCGACCGGAGCAGCGGGCGCACCTCCGAAATCCAGCGCCTCGTCGGGCGCGCGCTCCGCGCCGCGGTGGACCTCAAGGCGATTGGCGAGCGCACCATCTGGCTGGATTGCGATGTGATTCAGGCCGATGGCGGCACGCGCACCGCTTCGATAACCGGCGCCTACGTCGCGCTCATGGACGCGCTCACCTACCTTCGAAAGAACGGCCAGATCAATCGCTTGGCGATGTACGAGCCGATGGCCGCCGTGAGCGTTGGGATCATCGGCGGCGTGCCGATGCTCGACCTCAACTACTCGGAGGACTCGCAGGCAGCCGTCGACATGAACGTGGTGATGACCGCCTCCGGCAAGCTCATCGAGGTACAGGGAACGGCCGAGCACATGCCCTTCACCCGGTCTGAGATGAACGCCCTGCTTGGCCTGGCCGAGAAAGGCACCCAGGAGCTCATCACCCGGCTCAAGGAGATGTTCCCCGAGCCAGTGTAGGTTGTACCCATGTCGCAGAAGTTCCCCATTGTCGTGGCGTCGCGCAACCCGGGCAAGGTGCGCGAGATCCGGGCGCTGCTTGCTGATCTCCCGGTTGAGGTCGAGTCGCTCCTCGACCACCCGGAAGTGCCTGCCATCGCGGAGACGGGCGTCACCTTCACGGAGAACTCGATTCAAAAGGCATGCGCCGTCGCCGAAGCTACCGGCCGGCTGGCTCTGGCGGACGACTCTGGCCTGGAGGTGGACGCCCTCGATGGCGCGCCCGGCGTCTACTCCGCGCGCTTCGCCGGCCCTGACGCCACCGATTCGGAACGCAACGCTCGCTTGCTTGAGCTGCTCGCCGAGATCCCGGCCGAGAGGCGCACGGCGCGCTACGTCGCCGCGATCACCATCGCCTCCCCGGATGGCGAGGTGCGCTCCACCGTGGCTACCTGCGAGGGCGTGATCACCGACGAACCACGGGGCACCAACGGCTTCGGCTACGACCCCCTCTTCCTGGTGCCAGAGCTTGGGCGCACGATGGCAGAGCTCTCCCCGGAGGAGAAGAACCGCATCTCGCACCGCGGGCGGGCGCTTCGACAGGCGCGCGAGCTTCTGCTGTCGATGCTCCCGGACGCCACTCCAGACCTGGGCTGAAGGCGCACGGCCAGCGTTTCTAGCGTGGCCAGCCTGGGTAACGCAAAGGCGAGAGGAGCAGTGATGAAGCGGTGGCGCTGGGTGCTCGGAGCAATCCTGCTGGCCGGCCTCTGCATGGGGACGAGCGCGGCAGGCGCGCCGGTGCGCGTTGTCGTGGATGGCGAGGAGGTCACCTTCACGAGCGAGCAGCCGGTGATTCTGTCCGGCCGTGTGATGCTCCCGCTGCGCGAGGTGGCGATGCGCCTTGGAGCCGAGGCGGTGCGCTGGGACCCGGAGACCCAAACCGCGGCCATCACCTATGCAGGGCGCATCATCCGGTTGAGAGTCGGGCGGCCCTGGGCCACGGTGGATCGGGCAGCGATTCCGATGGAGACCGCCCCGATCCTGCGCGCCGGCCGCATGTTCGTGCCGCTCCGCTCCCTCGCAGAGACACTTGGGGCGACGGTTCACTGGCTCCCGCAGGAGCGCACCGCGGTGATCACGGTTCCGCAGACCCCCAGATAGGATGCGCCCCGGTGCGCTCGTAGCACGAGGCCCCTTCCCCCCGGCTGGCCTTCCATCCCAGGCCGCGCGTCTTCTGGGTGATACCCCCCAGGAGAATGGCAGTCGCGTGGCGAAGGCCAGAGTATGTTGCAGCGAACTCTTTTCCATCTGGGGGAGGTCTCCCTCCCGGTATACTCCACGAACACGGTGATTATCGGCTCCGGCGCCGCGGCGCTCAACTGCGCCGAGCACCTCTACCGCTTCTTCCAGGAGCGTGGCGAGACTCGCCCGGAGGAGCTCCTCTGCATCGTCACCGCCGGTCTGGGCGCCGGCGCATCCAACTGCTCTGGCTCCGACAAGCAGACTTACTACAAGCTGGGCATACAGGGGAAGACGCCGGACACGCCGCACGACTTTGCCCTGACTCTCACCCAGGGCGGATGCACCCACGGCGACCTCGCCCTGATCGAGGGAGAGAACTCGCTGCGCGAGTTCTACCACCTCGTTGAAAAGGGCGTGCCCTTCCCGCACAACGAGCGCGGCGGCTTTGTCGGCTACAAGACCGACCATGATCCGCGCCAGCGCGCCACGTCGGCCGGGCCATGGACCTCGCGCTTCATGGTGCAGAAGTCGCTGGCGCAGGTGCGCCGCTTCGGCATCCCCATCCTCGCGCCCTACGAAGCGATTGCTCTCCTCACCGTGGGCGAAGGCAAGGCCAGGCGCTGCATCGGCGTGCTGGCGGTTAACCACAAAGATGCCGAAGAAGAGGGCTTTGGGCTCACGCTCTTCAACGCCGAGAACGTCGTGATGGCCACCGGCGGCCCAGGCGAGATGTATGCCGTTTCGGTGTACCCGCGGTATCAGATGGGCGCGCACGGCATCTGCTTCGAAGCAGGGGCTGTTGCGCACAACCTCACTGAATCACAGTTCGGACTGGCGTCGCTCACGCCGCGCTGGAACCTCTCGGGCACCTACCAACAGGTGATCCCGCGCTACTACGGCACAGACGCCGACGGCGGCAACCCGCGCGAGTTCCTCAACGATTACTTCCCCAGCATGCGCGCCCTGGCGACCGCTATCTTCCTCAAGGGCTACCAGTGGCCGTTCGATCCGGACAAAGTGGCCGGGTTTGGCTCCTCGCTCATCGATATTCTGGTGGAGCACGAGCGCCGCGACCTCGGCCGGCGCGTCTGGATGGATTTCACGCGCAACCCGATGGCAACGGGCCGGCTGGAACCGTTCTCCCTCTCGGACCTGGAGCCCGAGGCCCGCCTCTACCTGGAGCGCTCTGGTGCCCTGCAAGAGACACCGATCCAGCGCCTGGAGCGGATGAACCCGCCGAGCATCGATCTCTATCGCAACCGCGGCGTGGACCTGTCGCGTGAACCGCTGGAGATCGCCGTCTGTGCCCAGCACAACAACGGCGGGTTTGCCGTGGACCGCTGGTGGGAAAGCAACGTGCCTCACCTCTTCGTCATCGGCGAGCAGGCAGGCACGCACGGAGTAAAACGCCCCGGCGGCTCGGCGCTCAATGCCGGGCAGGTGGGCGGACTGCGCGCCGCCCAGCGAATCGCGCACGCCTATGGCCCCCACGTGCCCTCTGCTTCCGAGTTCCTCAGCGCCATCGGCGATACCGTGGCCGGCAAGCTGGAGGCGATCCGCGCCGGGATCCGCCGCGCCGAAAGCGCCCCGCGCTGTGCCGAAGAGGTGCAGCGGGAGATACAGCAGCGCATGACCGACTTCGGTGGCGTCTCGCGCAGCCTGGAGGGAGCCTCGCGCGCGGTGGACGCCGCCCGCCGCCTCCTGGTCGAGATTCGCCGTGACGGCCTCCGGATCGAGCGGCGCCGGCATTTCCTGCGC
>DUUU01000104.1 GCA_012841485.1 Armatimonadota bacterium | reverse complement strand
GAGCGCCCGCGGCACGTGCTCCGGAGGTGATCTATGCTGCGCTACTCGCACACCCGAACGATTGGCGTGCTCCTGGCGTTGCTCGCCGCCATCCTCTGCACCAGCTCGGCGGCCGTCGCGCAGGAGCCGCTCCCGGCGCTTGTCGCCAACGCACGGAACTCGGTGGTGCTCATCACCACCTATGATGGCGCTGATAACGCCACCGGACAGGGGACCGGGTTCTTCATCACGTCGGATGGGCACCTGATTACCTGTTGGCACGTCCTGGCAGGCGCTGCGCGCGCCGAAGTGAAACTCGCCAACGGCAAGAGCTATCCCATCTCCCGGATTCTTGCCGAGGATCGCATTGGCGATCTGGTACGCGTGGCGGTCAACTTGGCCAAGGACCGCGTCACTCCTCTCTCCCTCGCCACGAAGTTGCCCCAAGTGGGCGAGAGAATGGTCCTGATCGGTTGCCCTCTGGGCCTGGAACAGAGCGTCACGGAGGGAATCGTATCGGCCATTCGCTGGATTCCTGGAGAGCAGGTGATCCAAACGACCGCACCGATCTCGCCTGGCTCGAGTGGAAGCCCCGCCCTCAACCGGAAGGGAGAACTGGTCGGCGTGGCGACCTTCACCGTGCGCGAAGGGCAAAACCTGAACTTCCTCACCCCGGCGGCGCGCGTGGCCGCTCTGAAGCCCGGCGTTGGCAAGGCGCTGCAGGAGTGTGTGGAAGAGTCCAGTGACCCAGAGGCAAAACTCGCGTACGAGCTCGTGTTGGAAGCGCTGGCGCTCTTCGGTATTGGTGAGCCCGACCAAGCGATCGCCAAATGCAAGGAAGCTATCCGTCTGAAGCCGGACTTCGCGTTGGCGCACATGGGCCTGGGCTGGTCATGTCTCGGGCTGGACCGCTACGCCGAGGCGGTGGAAGCCTTCAAAGAGGCCATCTGAAGTTGCCCCGAATCAGTGGACACGCAGATCTCAAGGTCGAATAGAGACATGAGAGGTGTCCAGTGAGCCAGAGGTCATATACAGATGAGTACAAGAGGGATGCGGTTCGTCTCGCCACCTCCGGCGAGAAGAGCGTTGCCCAGACGGCCCGTGACCTGAATATGAGTGCCGATACCCTGTATACCTGGGTGCGGCTCTTCGGGCCGGCCAAGGAGGGGGAGCCGGAACCGCTCTCCCCTGACGAGCGAACGGAGTTGCTCCGCCTGCGGCGGGAGAACAAGCGTCTCCAGGAAGAGCGTGACATACTAAAAAAAGCGGTGGGTATCTTCTCAAAGGAACTGCGATGAGATACCAGTTCATCCGGGAGCACCGGGAGCAGTTCCGTATCGGCACCATGTGTAAGGTACTTGGCGTGTCGCGTAGCGGCTACCATGCCTGGTTGGACCGGCCCCGGAGCGAGCGATCGCAACAGAACGCCCGGCTCCTGGAAGAGATCCGGGAGATCCACCGGGAGAGCCGCCAGACCTATGGCAGCCCAAGGGTGTACGCCGAGCTGCGCCGGCGCGGCAAGACCTGCGGCAGGCACCGGGTGGCCCGGCTGATGCGCCTGAATGATGTCAGGGTGCATCACCGACGCCGCTACCGGGTCACCACCGACTCGCGGCACAACCTGCCGGTGGCCGAGAACCTCCTGGGCCGGCACTTCGAGGTGGGCGCTGCGAACCGCGCCTGGGTCGCGGACATCACCTACGTGCCGACGGCCCAGGGATGGCTGTACCTGGCGACGGTGCTGGACCTGGGCACGCGGCGGGTGGTAGGGTGGTCGATGGGCACCACGCTGGAGCGCGGCCTGGTCATCCGCGCGCTGGAGATGGCGATCGGGCGCTGCCAGCCGGCTCCGGGTCTCATCCACCACTCGGACCGGGGGAGCCAGTATGCCAGCCATGACTACCAGCGGCTGCTGAAGGAGCATGGGATGCTGCCCTCGATGAGCCGCAAGGGAGACTGCTGGGATAATGCCGCTATGGAGTCGTTCTTCCATACGCTCAAGACCGAGTTGATCGGAAACCGTGTGTTCGGTACCCGGGCAGAAGCCCGGCTGGAGATCTTCCGCTACATCGAGACGTGGTACAACCGGAAACGGTTGCACTCAGCCCTCGGCTACATGGCGCCGGACGAGTACGAGAGCCTGGTCAGTGCTGTGTAGCAAACTGTCCACGAAATCGGGGCAGGATCACTTCGCGGATGCCCCCCTGGCGCGCGAGGACCTGGATATCGATCTTGCCCCTCGGGCTGGCGAGAACCTCGCTGCGCCGG
>DUUU01000103.1 GCA_012841485.1 Armatimonadota bacterium | reverse complement strand
GTTGTCGAGGTTGAACGCGCGATACGTGAAGAGCAGGTAACGCGGCTCGTGGGCGAGTTCCTCCGGGATGGGCCGCAGGGTCCAGGTCATCAGCCGGTCCTTGCCTTCCGCCCAAAACTCCAGCCACTCTCCCTGGTCGCGCAACCCATAGGTGTCCGCCGTGCGTCCCGGAGACCAGCCGGGTTGTTCTACCCAGCGATCTGCCGACCGGCCATCGATCGGCGCCGCAAAAAGCGCGGGCCCCCCAAGGAGCAGAACCAACGCAAGCACTGCCGTTCGTACCATGATACTTCCCTAACCCACTTGCAGGGGTCCGTTTCGCATCCCAGCGACTGGCCCCACGACACGCCCGGATCGTGGCGATCCGTACGCCATGGCGCGCCTTGACGTGTGGAGGGCGGCAGTATCCGCCCCCCACACACCGGGCTGTTTCGCCTCAGCCCGCCGGAGCTTGGAGCGGCCTACTCGCCGGCCGCCTGCCGGGCCGCGTTGAGCGCCGCGTCGTAGTCCGGGTGCTGGTTCACCTCGGGCACGATCTCGCGATAGAGGATCTTGTTATCGGCGCCCACCACGAAGATGGCGCGCGCCAGCAGTTTCAGTTCATCGATGAGGACGCCGTAGGCCCGGCCGAAGGAGTGTTCCTGGTAGTCCGAGAGAAGCTGGACGCGGTCGATGCCCTCGGCGGCACGCCAGCGGCGCAGGGCGAAGGGGAGATCGGCGCTGATGGTCAGGATGGCGACGTTTTCGGGCAGCATCGCGGCCTCCTCGTTGAATCGGCGCGTCTGTGCATGGCAGATCGGCGTATCAATCGAGGGGATGACGCTGATCAGGCGTACTTTGCCGGCTGAGTCTGCGAGGGTGACGGGCGCCAGGTTGGCCTTCAGCACGCGGAAGTCGGGTGCTATATCACCGGGCTGGAGTGCCGGTCCGACCAGGGTCATCGGCTTTCGGTTGAAGGTAATGATGCCACTTCGCTTCTGATCCATGGGTCTCTCCTGGAGCAGCCGTCATCAAGAGGGACGAAGGGCATGGCTACGACCGCTCACCGATTTCACAGGGCCCACCGCGAGCTTGCCGCATCGCGGTGAACAGAGCCTCTTCTACCGGCGTTCGCTGTTCGATCCGGGCACGATCAGGGCGATGGCGTAGTGGTTGAAGTACTTGCGTGCCAACGCCAGGATGTCCTCTTTGGTTACTTTCTCGATTGCCTTTGGCAGTTCCTCATCATACTGGTAGCCAAGGCCCGATAGCTCGAACCAGCCCAGGTAACGCGCCTGGTTCACCGTGCGTTGGTGGTCGTAGATGAAGGTGCCGATGGTGTAGCGCCGGGCGCGCTGCAGCTCCGCCTCCGTGACGGGGTGCTGCCGAACCCAGTCGAACTGCTCGAGGAGGGCATCCTTCACCCGGTTCAGCATCATCTCCGGGGTGTGGTAGGGGCCGTTCAGCCCGAAGACGAGGCGCACCGGCTCCGTCTGGATGTAGGCAGCCAGGTAGCTGGGTCCGCAGTACTCGGCGTAGTAGGTGCCTGGATTGTAGCTCAGGCCCTGGCGCTCGCGCACTTCGCGCATCAGCCGCGAGCCCATGCCGCCGCTGAGCAGCGAGTCCATCACCAGAATGGCGGGATACTCCTCGCGGGTCACGGCGCCTATCGGGAAACCGATCAGCAGGTGTGCGAGATCGGTGGGCCGGCTTCTGACGGCTACGTTGGTGCCATAGCCACCCAGGGGGCGCCAGGTCGAGGGCTGGGGCGTAGTCGGCGGCCGCCCCGAGAAGGGCATATCGCCGAAGGCGCGTTCCACGCTCTCTTCGGCGGCGGCCCGGTCGATATTACCCACCACCACCACGATCAGATTCTCGGGGGTATACTGCTGGCGGTGGAAGGAGACCAGCTGCTCCCGGGTGATGCGCTTCACCGATTCCGGCGTGCCCGGCACGGCGCGCGAGTAGGGCCCGGAAGCATACAGAAGGTTGGCCATCTCCCGCTGGAGCACCCAGCCTGGTTCCTCATCCAGGCGAGCGAATGCCGAGAGAATCTGCTCGCGCTGCTTCTCCACTTCCGCCGGGTCAAACCGGGGGTGGCGGATCACATCCGACATGACGGTGAGGCCGGTACGGAGGGCATCGGCGCTGCAGAGGAGGAAGGTCATCGAGTAGTCGTAATCCGCGCGCGCCTGAAGCGTGCCGCCAATCGCCTCGATGGGAGCCTTGATCTGCTCGGCGGTGCGATGCGTGGTGCCGCGCAGGAGCATGTGGTGCGTGAAGTTGGCCAGGCCGGGGACGTGGGCCGGCTCGGCGGAGGCGCCGCCGCGAACGAAGACGCTCACGGCCACCACGTTGCTGCTATGCACTTCCTTTGTGATCACCGTGAGGCGGTTGCGCAACCGGGTCAGGTGGGGCCGGTTCTGCGCCCACACCGCTGGCGTGGCGGACCACCATGCCAGGGCAGCCAGGATTCCCGTCACGCACAGCCGGCCGACCCTCGCCATCCGTATCATTCGGCTCCTCCTGCCTCGCTCGGCGCGGCACCGGACACTTCCTCGTTTCTCGACTGCAAATCGCCACCTTCAGCCGGCTGAAGCGCGTCCTTCTCGGGCTGCGCATCGGCCGGGGCAGGCGCATCCTCTGGACGGACGGTCTCGGCGGCCGGGGCAGGCGCATCCTCTGGACGGGCGCTTTCGGCGGTAGGGACAGGCTCGTCCCCAAGGGGCCGGTCGCCGCTGCGCGTCTCGATGCCGGTCGCGACGCTGCCGCTCTCGGGCTGCTTGGGGCGCAAGACGGCGAGGCAGTAGCTGTTCTCGCCCAGGTATTTGCGCGCCACGCGCTGGATATCTGCGGCGGTCACGCGCGCGATGCGCTCCTCATACTCAATCGCGAAGTGGTAGGTATCCTTCGCCTCGTAGAAGCCGAGCGTGCCTGCCTGGCCGTCATACGTCTCGTTATCCATGGTATAGACGCCCAACAGCAGCATCTTCGCCCGCTGGATCTCGTCGTCGGGCACCAGGGTGTCGCGCACCTGGGCGATCTGCTCCAGGATGGCTGCGCGTGCCGCCTCGAGCTTGGCGGGTTCCGTCTCCGCCCAGAAGGTCACGATCCCGGGGTGGCGGAGGGTGATATAGTCGCTCCAGATCGCCGAGACGAGGCCCTGCTTCTGTCGGATCTCCCGGTTCAGCCGGCCCGATTGCGCGCGCTGCTCTCCCAGGATGTAGAGGAGCACGTCCATCGCGCAGACGTCGTCCTTCGCGTCCATGCCGGGGGCGCGGAAGCCGAACATCAGGAAGGCGCGCGATATGGGCCGCTCGAGCGTGCTGAAGCGCACCTTCTCCGGGATTGGCTCCATGGAATAGTCGCGGG
>DUUU01000102.1 GCA_012841485.1 Armatimonadota bacterium | reverse complement strand
GAAAGCCTCCCGATGCAATGGAGCGCGCCTTCTCGACGCGAAGATCGGTTGTGAGGAGATGCCATGAAGCTCGGAGCGAACTCAGTCCTCTTCGGCGGCCATTCGATGGAAGCGGCTTTTCGGTATATCGCCATGGCGGGATACGACGGCATCGAGCTGTCGGCTATCGAAGGCATGAGCGAGCACCTGGTGCTCTCGCGATGGCGCGAGCTAGCGCCGGAGATCAAGCGCCTTTCGCGGGAATACGGCCTGGAGCTGCTGGCGATGGAGCAGCCCTCGCAGGACCCGGAACGGATGGAGCAAGCCTTCCAGGCAGCGGTGGAGATTGGCATTCCCATCGTCAACTGCGGCCCGGGAGGGACGACGGGCGACGAGGCCAGCCTTCAGGAGCGAATCGATTCTCTTGGTCGCCTGGCCACCATGGCCGAGAAGTACGGCGTCACCCTCTGTGTGAAGGCCCATGTGGGCGCCGCAATCTACAATACGCCGACGACGCTGCGTGTGATGGAGGCGATCCAGAGCCCGGCCTTCGGCATCGATATGGATCCCTCGCACATCTACCGCGCCGGGGAGAACCCGGTTGAGGCGATCGCCGCGGTGGTCTCGCGTGTCAAGCATATCCATATCCGCGACTGCAAGGGCCGGCAGCAGAGCCCGGGAAAGCCGGAGATGCAGGCGAATGGTCGCGGTGACATCGACCTCCTCGGCTATATCCGTGTTCTCCACGAGAACGGGTACACGGGCCCGGTCAATCTGGAGGTGATCGGAGCCAAGGAGTACTCGCTGGAGCAGTGCTGCATCATCGCCGCCGAGTCGCGTGGGCACATGCAGGCCTGTCTCCAGGCCTGCGGCGCCCGGTGATCTCCCTGGCACCAGTCGGAATCAGCGCGCTCCAGCACCGGCCGCGCCTCCTCCCTACCTGCGTGGCCTTCCTCCCCCCGGGGCAGGAGGGCCACAGCGGTTTTGGTGAGCGCGGAGGTAGACATTGGCCGGCAGAACATGTAAAATAGAGTATGAATGTTTATGGGGAGAGCGCGGATGAGCGATAAGATTCGGCTGCTCCTTGCCGACGATCACGCGGTTCTGCGGAGTGGATTGCGCTTGCTCTTGAGCGAGCAGCCTGACATGGAGGTCGTGGGCGAGGCAGCAGATGGCGAAGAGGCAATCGAGAAGACGCGCGAGCTGAATCCTGATATCCTCCTGCTCGACATCACGATGCCGGGCATCGGTGGCCTGGATGCCCTGGATCGCATCAAGAAGGAGTGCCCCCAGGTGAGGATCGTCGTCTTGACGATGCATGACGACGAGAGCTATATGGAGCGGGTCATGGCGTCGGGCGGATCCGGCTACGTGCTCAAGAAGGCCGCCGATACAGAGCTCATCTCGGCGATCCGCGCGGTCCATCAGGGGGGGGTCTATCTGCATCCCTCCATGACGCGCGCCCTGGTCAATCAGCTTCAGCGGCGCTCGGCTGCCGAGGAGCGCCAGAGCCGCCTGGAGAGCAAACTGAGCGAGCGCGAGCGCGAGGTGCTCAAGCTGATCGCCGAGGGCTACACCAACAAAGAGATCGCCGATATGATCTTCCTGAGCGTGAAAACCGTAGAGACGCACAAGGCGCACATCATGGATAAGCTGGAGCTGCGCAGTCGCGCGGAGCTGGTGCGCTACGCGCTCGATAACGGCCTGCTCAAACCGTGACCCGGGCGGGGTGGTCACTCGCGTTCATCCGCGAGAGCCCGGCAGCTCGCACGCCTCGCGCCGCCACAGCGCCTCTCCCCCTCGCCCTTGCCGGACGCACGGCTCCGTCAGCCGGCGCCATGGAAAGGCATCCATCGTATGCGCTGCTTAACCTTGCGACAATGCTTCCCGTTGCTTATCCTCCCTCTCCTGTGTTGCGCCCTGCCTGCCGCGGCGGCGCCTGCGCCAGAGACACAGGCGCCCGCGATACCTCTCGGCCTGCGAGTCATCGATCTGGCTCCTGACCGAATTGGCCTCGATTGGCTGCCTCCGGAGAAGCCGGTGGCCGGCTACCGCCTCTATCGCGATGGCCGCCGGATCGCCGAGCTTCCGGGAGATGCCCTGAGCTATGTGGATACGGGCCTCAAGCCCTCGACGCTCTACATCTACCGCCTGACGGCGTTTGGCGCGGGCGACCTGCCCCTGGAGAGCGATTGGAGCCATCCCGCGGCCGATTTCACGCTGCCACCCGCCACCGCGAACGCCCCGCGGGGCAACGAGTATGACGTCGTGGTGGTAGGCGCCACGCCCGGGGGCATCGGGGCGGCGCTGGCGGCGTCTCGCCTCGGCGCCACCGTCGCTCTCGTCGAGCCGTCGCGCTGGATCGGCGGCATGATGGCGGGCGGCCTCAGCAACACCGACTACCGCTTCAAGGAGACGCACGGCAGCGTGGTCAAGGAGTTTGCCGGGCACGTGCTCGACTACTACCGCAGGGTCTACGGCCCCGATTCCCGGCAGGTGCGCGTTGCCATCGGTGGCTACAAGTTCGAGCCGCGCGTCGCGCGCGCCGTGCTCACGCGCATGGTCGCCCAGGAGCCGCGCATCTCTCTCTACCGACAGTGGCGAGCCACCGGAGTGGAGAAAGAGGGCAACCGCGTCACCGCGGTCACCTTCGAGGATCTGGCCCGCGGGGGCGTGCACACTCTGCGCGGGAAGTTCATCATCGACGCCACCTATGAGGGCGACATCGCCGCCTATGCCGGCGCCGAATACCGCGTGGGCCGCGAGAGCCGCGACGACTACAATGAGCGCCACGCGGGCGAGATCTTCTGGAACCTCGATGAGAAGAAGATCGTGTGGGGCAGCGGTGCCGGTGACCATCGCGTGCAGGCCTACAACTACCGCCTCTGCATGACCACCCGCCCGGATCTCCGCCTTCCCGCCAAGCGCCCGGAAGGCTACGACCGCACGCACTACTTGAAGATCATCGGCGATGCCCGCTCCGGTTACGCGACCGTGAAGCGCGTGCTCGGCTTGCAGGGTGCCCTCCCCAACGATAAGTGGGATATCAACAACAGCGGCGGCTACTGGCCCTCCACCGATTTCGTCGGCGCCAACTACGACTATCCCGAGGCGGATTGGCCGCGGCGCGAGGAGATCATCCGGGCGCACCGCGCCTATGTCCAGGGCCTCCTCTACTTCATCCAGAACGACCCGGAGCTTCCGGAGGAGTTCCGGAAGGAAGCCAACCGCTGGGGGCTCTCCCGCGACGAGTTCGTCGATAATGACAACTGGCCGACGCAGCTCTACATTCGGGAAGGGCGCCGGATCGTGGGCGATGTCTGGTTCACCGAGAATGACGAACGCCCCCGCGAGGGCGAGGAGCGCAGCCCCTTGCTCCCCCACGGCATCGCCGTCGGTGACTATCCTCTCGACTCGCACGCCACCCAGGTGCCCAAGCCGGACCAGCCGCACCTGATCGAGGGCTTCTTCTACGGCGGGCCCACCCAGCCGTATCAGATCCCGATGGGGATCATGCTCCCGCGGGGGCTCGAGGGCTTGCTCGTGCCGGTGGCGGTCTCCGCGACGCACATCGGCTTCAGCACTATCCGCATGGAGCCGACGTGGATGGTCCTGGGCTATGCCGCCGGCACGGCGGCCTATGTGAGCATCCGGCACAACCTTCCGATCCGCGAGGTGCCCCCGGCGCTCGTTCAGGATGTCACGTTGCTGTCGCACCAGGTGACGCTCTACCTCAAGGATGTGCCCTACCCGCACCGTGACTTTGCCGGCCTCAACTATGGCGGCCTAATCGGGCTCTTCCCCACGTATGAGGCGAAACCGGATGAGACGCTGGACCGGGGCACCGCGGCGCAGTGGCTGTGGCAGTGGATGCGCGTTCGCCGGCAGGGGATGGAAGTGCCGCGCAAGGCGCCCCACTTCTCCGACCTCGACGCGGACTCCCCGGTGGCGCCCGCCGCGCGCGTGCTCGCCGCCGCCGGCGCGATGGGGACGGTAGCCTCCGGCGAGCCGTTCCGCCCTGCCGAGGCGCTGACAGCCGCCGATGCCATCCAGTGGATCGCGCGCGCGTATGGGACTTCCGATCCCACGGGGCGTTCCCCGCGCGTGAAGGCAGAGCTGGAGCAGAACGTGCGCGCTCTCCTGGAGGGCGCGGTGCAGCGTGCTTCCGACATCGAGGCCGAGAAGGTCACCCGTGGCCAGTTCCTGCGTCTGCTCTATCTGGCGGCTCAGGTGGGCCTTCCCGCCGAGGCCACGCGGTAAGTCCCGGGCGTCCTCCCGGATCGACGCGATATCCTCGCACCGAATTCGGGTATACCTCCCGGCGTACACGGGCGGCCCGGGCGGCAATTGCCGCGGGGGTATGCACCCTGTCGCGGCTTTCTGCCCGGGCGCCCTGCACGCATGGAGGAGGAGGACGATGCGGGTAAGCGACAAGCGCGCGGTCGACGTGGAGGACCACGGCAACATCGGAGAGAGCAAGCACCCGACTACGATAGGCGTCGGCCATATCGGCGAGACGCCGGAGACGGAATTCGCCGTTGGCGGCGGCACGCGCACCATCCGGATCGATGAAGAGGTGAGCCAGATCGCCGCCGGCGAGCCGGGCCTGCGCACGACCAGCCCTCCAGGGGGAGTGAGCCCCGTTGAGGAGGAAGAAGAGGAATTCTGATGGGATCGTGGGAGGATGCCTGTCTGGAAGCGGCAGTCCGGCAATCGCTGGAGCGGGATCCCAACATGGCGGGCTCGCATATCCAGATCGAAGTGGAAGCAGGACGAGTGTGCCTCCGGGGCTTCGTGCGCTCTACCCGCCAGCGCGAACGGGCATTCTCCGTGGCGCGCAACTTTGGCGGGACCGAGGGGGTTGAGGGCGACTTGCTCCTGACACCTTAATGCCCGCGGCGGCATGGACGGTGCTCGCGGACCCAGAACTCTTCTTTCCGACACGCCGCCGCAGGCACGCTCTCCGTTGTGCAAAAGGCGTACCACTCTGCCCCTGAACGCCTCCCCGGCGAAGGAGGGCGCCCCCGAAGCGGCGAACAGAACCTCCGGGCGCTGCCTGCTCCCCAGGGGGGGGGAGCTCACCCATCCTAGATACCCACGCCGGCCCGAATGCTCCGATGCTCCCCGCGCCCCGGAGCAAGATCGTCCGGCGCGTGGCGCCTGGCCCTGGGGCTCATCGCCCGAGAGGGGCGCCCCATGGTGGAGGTCACTTTCACGAGGCGGGGGGCATCCCGCCATAGGAATCCCTGCGCGTGTGGCCAGAGGACGCCTTGCTCTCCGCATCGCACCCGTCAGGGGGGAGGATAGAGAATGCGTGATGACTCGTTAGCTTTCCTGCGCCGTCTGCTGGAGGCGCCCAGCCCTTCCGGATACGAGCGCCCGGCCCAGGACGTGGTCCGCGATTGGGTTGGATCGTTTGCTGATGAGGTGCGCACGGATGTTCACGGCAATGTCATCGCCGCCGTGAACCCATCGGGGCGCCCGCGCGTCATGCTGGCCGGCCACTGCGACCAGATCGGGTTGATGGTCCAGCATATCGACGACGACGGCTACCTCTACGTCAACCAGATCGGCGGCCACGATATCACCGTGCTCATCGGCCAGAACGTGGTGGTGTGGTCGAAGAGCGGCCCCGTCCCCGGCGTGATGGCCCGCAAGCCGATCCACCTGATGAAGGATGATGA
This sequence comes from Armatimonadota bacterium, assembly GCA_012841485.1. Next base: position 5,761 of record DUUU01000102.1, on the reverse strand, counting down.
GGAGAAGAAGCCCCCCAAGATTCACGACCTCTGGGTCGATATCGGCGCGACCAACAAGCAGGAGGCGCTCGAGGCGGTGGAGATCGGTGACCCGATCACCTGGAGCCTCGGCATGCGGACGTTGCGCAACAGCCTGGCCGCCTCCCCCGCTTTCGACGACAAGGCGGGAGTGTACGTCGTCATGGAGGCGCTGCGGCTTCTCTCCGAGCAGCAGCCTTCTGCCGCGATCCTCGCCGTCTCGACGGTGCAAGAGGAGATCGGCCTGCGCGGCGCGGTCACCAGTACCTTCGCCGTGGAGCCCCAGGTGGGTATCGCCGTCGATGTGACGTTTGCCACCGACCATCCCGGCGCGGATAAGAAAGTGTGCGGCGACGTCTCTCTCAACAAAGGGCCGGCGATTCACCGTGGCCCGAATATGAACCCCGTGGTCGTCTCCCGCCTGATCGCCGCGGCCCAGGAGAAGGGGATTCCCTATCAGCTGGTGGGCTCCGCGCGGGCAACCGGCACCGATGCCAACGTGATGCAGATCAGCCGCGGCGGCGTCGCGACCGGGCTGGTGAGCGTGCCCAACCGCTACATGCACAGCCCGGTGGAGACGGTTTCGCTCCGCGATATGCAGCACGCCGCCGAGCTCCTGGCGGCTTTTGTCCTCAAAGTGGAAACGGACGCGGAGTTCATCCCCTGATGGCGCTTTGAGGTTCCCGTGGGCAAGGAGCGCATGGTCGCAGTGCGCCCCTTGCCTCGCGCTGTCACGGTTTAGGCGCGAGGCCTCTCGCCGATAGTCCTCGCCACCTTCCCGGAGGGAGGGAGCAAATGCTTGAGAAGGAGACATGCATCCGGTTGCTGCGGACGATGTACCGCATCCGCTTCTTCGAGGAGCGTCTGAAGAAGCATTACGACTACCGGGCATATTTCGAGCGGCCCGCTTCGGGAAAGCGAGACACGAGCGACCTCGTTGGCGCGGATGGCTATGACTTCGCGAGCCACGGCCTGATCGGCGGCGCGGTTCACCTCTCCATCGGCCAGGAGGCTGTCTCGGCCGGCATTGGCGCGCACCTGGGGCCACGAGACGCCGCCTTCAGTAGCCACCGCAGTCACGGGCACGCGATTGCCAAGGGCGCCGATCTCAAGGCCGCGTTCGCAGAGCTGATGGGGAGGAAGACGGGGCTTTCGCGTGGCTACGGCGGCTCGATGCACCTCTTCGACCCGGCGAACGGCTTCCTGGGGGGCAACGGCATCATCGGCGGGCAGATCCCGCTGGCGCTGGGGCCGGCGTTCGCGGCGAAATACCGCGGCGAGCCCCACGTCTCGGTCGTCTTTTTCGGCGATGGCGGTGCCAACCAGGGCACGCTCCTGGAGTCGCTCAACCTCGCCGCGCTCTGGAAGCTGCCGGTCCTCTTCGTCTGCGAGAACAACCTGTGGGCCAACCAGACGCCCGTCGCGCTCTCGCTTCCGACGGAGGATGTGGCCCCGCGCGCCGAGGCGTTTGGCATCCCCGGCGAGATCATCGATGGCCAGGATGTTCTCGCGGTCTACCACCTCGCCGGCGAGGCGGTGAGCCGGGCGCGCTCCGGCGGCGGCCCCACCTTCATCGAGGCGAAGACGTTCCGGTTTGAGGGCCACTGCGGCGTCTCGCGGGGGCATGAGGACCCGGAGCAGTGCGCCGAGTGGCGCAAGCGTGACCCGATACGCCTCTTCGAGCAGCGCCTGGCCTGCGAAGGCACCGTAACCCCGGAAGAGCAGCGCGCGATCCGGACGGCGGTGCTGGCGGAGATTGATGAGGCGGAGGCGTTCGCCACGAGCAGCCCGTTTCCGGATCCCGAGGAGCTCTCGGCTTTTCTCTGATCCGGCGTTCTGTGGCGCTTCTGGCGCGCGGGGAGAGCGATGATGCGAGAGATCAGTTACGCGGCGGCGATTGGCGAGGCCCTCCGGGAGGAGATGGCCCGCGACGAGAGCGTCTTCATCATCGGCGAGGATATCGGCCCGGTGCGGCAGGCAGAAGACCTCTTCGCGGCGTTTCGCGAGCGCCGGGTGTGGCAGACGCCGATCTCGGAGGCGGGATTCACCGGCCTGGCGGCGGGTGCGGCGGCGTCCGGCCTGCGCCCGGTCGTCGAAATCATGTACTGCGACTTTGTCGGTGTCGCCATGGATCAGATTTGCAACCAGGCGGCGAAGATGCACCTGATGTCTGGCGGGCAGGTGAAGGTGCCGATGGTGATCAAGACGCCCGCCGGGTGCGGCACGCGCGAGGGCGGGCACCACAGTGGCAGCCTGGAAGCGTGGTTCATCCATTCGCCCGGGATCAAGGTGGTGATGCCCGCCACCGCCTACGACGCCAAGGGATTGCTGAAGTCGGCGATCCGCGACGACGGCCTGGTGCTCTTCATCCAGCATCGCCTGCTCCATCCGCTGACGCAGCAGGTGCCGGAAGGCGAGTGGATTGTGCCGCTCGGCAAGGCGGAGGTCAAGCGGACTGGCCGGGAGATCACCGTCGTCTCCTACTCCTACGCGCTTACCAAGGTGCTCGCTGCGGCCGAGGAGCTCGCCGGGAGCATCGATGTCGAAGTGGTGGACCCGCGCACGCTCGTGCCGCTCGACGTCGAGACCATTCTGGACTCGGTGGCGAAAACCGGCCGGCTGCTGGTCGTCCACGAGGCGCCCGCCCAGGGCGGAGCCGGCGCGGAGATCGTCCGGCAGGTGTCCGAGAGGGGCCTCAAGCTGCTGAAAGCCCCCCCCAGGGTGCTCGGGGCCAGGCATGTGCCGATGCCCTACAGCCCGCCGCTGGAGGATGCCTGCATTCCGCAGGTCACCGATATCGTTCGGGCGATCCGCGAGATGGCCGGGTGATGGCTTGGGCGGAGTCAGTGCGCTCGTGCCTGCGAGGCATGGCTCCTCGCAGGTCAATGAGCGCGGGGAATTGGCAGCGCACGCCCGGGATCGGGCCCAGTTGCGAGTGGAGGAACGAGATGCAAGCCCCTATCGGCTGCGCGGTGATCGGCTACGGGCCGATGCACAACTTCGGATGGGCACACTCGGCGTGGATCGAGGCCACGTCGGAGCTGCGCCTGGTGGCCGTGTGCGATTGTGATCCGGCGCGTACGGCGGCGGCAAAGGAGGCCTTTCCGCACATCCGCACCTACAACGATGTGTCGCAGGTGTGGGAAGACCGCGAGATCCAGCTCGTCTCTATCGTCACGCCCCACTTCACACACTGCCCCCTCGCGCTGCAGGCGTTCGATGCCGGCAAGCATGTGGTGGTGGAGAAGGCGATGTGCCTCAATGTCGCCGAGGCGACCGCGATGGTCGAGGCTTCGCAACGTGCCGGGCGCATGTTCGCCGTCCACCACAACCGCCGCCATGATGGCAACTTCCGGCGGATCAAGGAGATCGTGAGCAGCGGCGCGATTGGCGAAGTGTTTCACATCGAGCTCACCGCGGGGAGTTACTCGGAGTTTCGCCACGGCTGGTACTCAGAGAAAGAGAAGTCCGGCGGCGCGTTCTACTTCTGGGGGCCGCACGCGGTGGACTGGGTGCTCGACCTAGTGCCGCAGCGTATCACCGGCGTCAACGGCTTCTTCCACAAGCTCGTCTGGCACAACATCTCGAACGAGGACCAGGTGCGCGCGATTGTCCGATTCGAAGGCGGCGCTGTGGCCGACGTGACGTGGTCGCACATCGCCGCGATTGGCAAGCCGCTGTGGCGAATCCTCGGCACGAAGGGGGCGATCCTCGACACCGGCGCCGGCGGCAACGTGGGCTACGAGAAGCAGATTCATGGTCCCTCCGGGGGCAGCCTCACTCTGGTGACCGTGGGCGAGGGCGGGCGCAAAGAGGAGAAGGTGCCCTACCTGGAATCGGACTGGGAGCAGTATTGGCAGGGCGTGGCGGACCACCTCCTGCGCGGCGGCCCCGTTCCCGTGCCGGGTAGCTTTGGCCGGCGGGTGATCGGCGTCTTCGAGGCAGCCGAACGCTCCTCGCAGACCGGCCAGACGGAGCAGGTGCCGTACGAGTAGGCCCGGAACGCCACGGAAGACCACCAGGAATGTCTGAGCTCTCTCCCCGGTATGGCGAGCACGTGGGCCTGGAGCATAGGAAGCAGTTTGGCCAGTTCTTCACCCCGGAGCCCATCGCGCGATGGATGGTGCGATGGGTTCTGGAAGGCGGCGCGCGGCGGGTGTATGACCCGGCCTTCGGGTTGGGTGCGTTCTACCGGGCGGCGAGAGAGATTGCCGGGGACGTTGCCTTCGAGGGCTCTGAGGTTGACCCGGTGATCCTCGGCGTCTGGCGCGCGCGAGGGGAAGGGAATGGGCTGGTCGTGCGCCAGGAGGACTACCTGCGCGCGTGGGGGCGCCAGTGGCCGGCAATCGTCTGCAACCCGCCCTACAGGCGGTTTCAGAAGTTCCTCGGGCGCGAAGAGGTGTTCGCGGCGTTCGAGGAGCGCCTGGGGGTGCGGCTCTCCGGCTACACCAATATTGCCTCGGCGTTCCTGCTCAAGTCGATCTCGGAGCTGTGCGACGGGGGAAGGCTGGCCTATATCCTGCCGCTGGAGTTCCTGAACACCGGGTACGGCACCGTGGTCAAGAGGCAGATGCTGGCGCGCGGGCAGCTGCACGCCATCATCCGGCTGGACTGCGAAAAGGCCGCGTTCCCGGATGTGGTGACCAGCGTGGGGATCCTCCTCTTTGAGAAGCGCGCGCCGCGTTTTCCCACGCGTTTCTACGTGGTTTCCCGGCTGGAGGCACTGGATGGGGTGCTCGATACGGCCCCGGTAAACAGCGTCGCGCCGGAAGAGCTGCGGCCGGGGGAGAAATGGCTGCGGCACTTCGGAACGGGAGCGCCCCGGCTCCGCTCGACGCACCTGGTGCCCCTCTCCACCTACGGCACGTTCAGTCGCGGGATCGCCACAGGGGCAAACGCCTTCTTTATCCTTCGGCCCTCGCAGGTCGCCGCGCTTGGTCTGGCGCCCGGGGAGGTCGTGCCGACCATCGCGCGCAGCGCGCAGATCCGCGGGCCGGTCTTCACCGAGACGGAGTTTCGCCGCCTGGCCGCGGGCGATGCCCCGATCTACCTGCTGCGCGCCGGCGATCACCCCTCCGCGCCGGCGGCTCGTTACATTCGGCGGGGGGAAGCGCATGGCTACCATACGCGCTACCTGACGCGCATGCGCGTCCCCTGGTATCGCCTGGAGAAACGCCGGCCGGCACCCATCCTGTTCGGCGCCTTCTCGCGCGATGGCTACAAGGTAATCCGTAACCACACTCGGGCGCTGAATCTCACCTGCTATCATGGCTTCCAGCCTGCCGGACCGGGGGCGCGCTACGTGGAGCGGATCTTCCTCTATCTCCTGTCGTGGGTGGGGAGGGAGACCGTGGCGCTCAACGTCCGGCAGTACGGGGCCGCCCTGGGGAAGTACGAGCCGAACGACCTCAACCAGGCGCTGGTGCCCTCGGTGGAATGGATGGAGCGGCTCGATGAGGAGCAGGCGGCCGCGGAGGCCGAGCACGCGGCCCGGCACGGCCACCTCTCATCCGAAATGGAAGCCCTCTTCCAGACGCTGATCGATTCCTGAATGCCGTGAGGATGCACCGCGCCGGCCTCTTTGATAGCCTCGCGGATGGCCCGGCTTCGACCCCGAAGGGGTCGGACAACACGTGTGACGGATTGTTGAACCCCTTCGGGGTTCCAGGTGTTTTTCTGTTCACAAGACCCTGGGACAGGAGACCCTGGGCTGTAGTGTCGGACGCCTTCGGCGTCCTCCGAG
>DUUU01000101.1 GCA_012841485.1 Armatimonadota bacterium | reverse complement strand
CGGCTCGAACGCCGCTGGCACCGGCAATCCCCCGACCACGGTTTCGACCACCAATCCTTTCCTGCGGCACACCGATGGCGCCAACTACCTCTTCATGGATGGGCACGTCAAGTGGCAGAAGCCGAACCAGGTGAAGTGCGGCCCAGGCTCAGGCGGCTGCCACTGGAGTGTTGAGGAGGTCTCGCACTAAGGGGTCGCCCGGGGCTGGCGCGCTGGCACCAGCCCCGGCCCCGGATGCACCCGCCCGGGTGCTCAATCTCTCGCCGGAAAGGGCTGGCGCCGGGTGGTGGCGAACCCCTCTGGCAAACCGTTTCTGCTGGAGGAGTGCTCGATATGCGTACGGCAGTGATCCTCTCGCTGGTTCTAATGGCCGGTTTCGCAGGCAGCGCCGGAGCCGCGCCGGGCAACACCTACTCGTGGAACGCCCCTGACCGAGGCGCGAAAGTAGCGGCGCTCGCACCGGGCCGGAAGCTGCCCAAGCTCACTCCCGACACGCTCTTCCGGGAGTGGACGCGCGCCCAGGTGGAGCGCTGGGAAAAGGAGCACCCTCCTCTGACGGAAGAGGAGGCCTACCGGCGCTACGCGGCGACGCCGCCCACGGATGAGGAGCTGACTGCAGAGTTCCCTGACCACATCGCGCCTTTCGGCCTCGTCGCCTCGGGCAAGCCGGACCCTCAAGACGCAGCCAACGTTCTCATTCGCTATTGCCCCTTCTGCCAGTCGCGCGCGCTCTCCATCCAATACGACCGCGCCAATGCCTATCACGCCGTCACCGCCTGCTGCAAGACCCACCTCTACGGACGCGAGCAGGACTTTCCCGCGGACTACGCCTTGAAACCCAACTCCGCGGCCCGCTTCCCCCACCTGGACGGCACAGTGAAGGAGGTGCCCTGCACGCTCTATCGCGACCGGGATGGGGTGGTGTGGCAGCTTTTCATCGGCACCCTCTTTGCCCAAAGGCGCTGGCTCGAGATCGGCTGCAACCTGGTTGATAGCTACTGCAAGCTCTTCCGAGAGACGGCGGATCCCGTCTACGCGCACAAGATCGCGGTGATCCTCGACAAGGTAGCCGACACTTACTACGGCCTGCCCCTCTGCTTCGAGAACGAGCTGGCCAAGGGGAAAGATGGCAAGCCCCTCACGCGCGCCGAATGGGAGGCTGTGCCCCGGCCGGCGATCTTCGAGGTCTCCTACCTGGGGGGATGGAACCGGCGCACGCCGATCTTCAATCGCGGTTGGATCAACATGAGCCGGGAGCATATCTGGGTGGAGCCGTTTGCCCGCGTGCGCCATCACCCCGCGTTCCGTGCCTACTCGCAGAAGCGGTATGGCGACCCCGCGGCCCTTGATCAGAAGATCATGCGCAAGCTGATGCGCGAGCTGGCGCTCATGTTTAAGAGCGTCTTCTCGCAGAAGCTCATCACCAACTACCAGGAGGCGAACTATACCGAGCTCTTCCTCTTGGGCGTCCTGCTCCAGGACCAGGAGCTGATCGATTTCGCTGGCCCCAATCAGGAGCTGACCCTCTATAACCACCACTACCACGACGGCGTCAACGGCGAGGGCGCGCAGAACTACATGGCGATGCTCAACAGCTACTACTATCCTTATCTGCGCAACCCCGAAGGATGGCTGGAGCTGTACCCTGATTTTCTCAAGGACCATCCCTTCTTTGGCCCCGCAAGCACGGAACTCAACCGGCTCGCCACCGTGCGCGGCCTCTTTCTGGAGTTCGCCGACCAGCACGAGTACGCATGGCGCCCGCCGCTTGTCGATCCCGAGAAAGTGCGTGCCAACGAGGCCCTTCCGAGCCGCAACTGGCCTGGCTTCGGTGTGGGCCTGCTGCGCGTTGGCGGCCCCGGACACCGTCAGGAGGTCTCCCTCCACTACTCGCGGGCCACGCTGCATACCTCCTCCGATGCCCTCGGTATCTCCTGCTGGGTGGATGGCATCCCGGTGATGCGCCCTGGCGGCTACGCCGCGCATTGGAGCAACGCCCCGCTCGATGCGAGACGGCCCGAGATCCAGGCGCTCCACCGCATGGGCTACCCTCGGGAGATCGTGGAGGCCGGGCGTGGCTTCGATGGCTGGTCCTGGGTCTGGACGCACAGCGCCCTGGCGCAAAACACCGTCACCGTGGATGAGAAGGCCACCAGTGGTGGCTGGCGCGATGATCGCGGCTTCGGCGAGGTGATCACCTACAAGGGGGGTGAGCAGCCCGACCAGATCGGCGCCCGCTTCCAGGTGCTGGATGTGCGCGACCTGTACTCCTTCGAGCGCGTGGGCGTGCCCGTCTCCCGATTCCGGAGAACGCTCCTCGGCGTAGAGGGCCCAGATGGCCGGCCTTACGTTCTGGATTGCGTGCGACTTTCGGGCGGACAGCGACATGCCCTGTATCAGAGCGCGTGGGCCGACCGCGCGGAGGCGCGCCTGCCCGCCGCGATGAAGCGTTACCCCGATCTCACGCACGTCTGGTGGGGTGGAAAGCTGCCTGAGGAGACTCCGCAGACGCGCAACTACCAGCAGTTACGCAAGGTGGAGGCGCTGGCCCCGCCTACCGGGCCGTGGGAGGTGACCTGGAAAACGGATATTGCGGCCTATGCCCCTCGTGACCCCGAGGGCAAGCCGTTCACTCGCCCGCTGCCCGACGATGTAGGCCAGGTGCGCCTCCGGCTCATCGGAGTGCCACAGCCAGAGGGTACCCCACGCATCCTCAGCGGGAAAGGCCCCTGGATCGCCTGGATGAGGCAGCCGCTCCCCAACGGCACCCGGGTGAATGGTTACGTGGCGTTCCGCGATGCCCTCGATTTCCTCATCGAGCAGCGCGTCGCCACGGATCCGAAGCGGCCGCTGGAGAGCCGCTTCGTCCATGTGCTGGAGGGCTTCCGCGAGGGCGAGAGAACGGCGATCCGCTCCGTCGAGTCGCTCCCGGTCCAGGGGCCGGGCGCGCTGGCCGTGAAGCTAGAGCTGGCGAGTGGATACACCGATACCCTGCTCTTCCAGGAGGAGCCGGGCACGCTCCGCCTCCCGGATGGCATGGAGACGGATGCCCGCTACGCCCTGCTGCGGCGCGACCGCGCCGGCCGGCTCGTCGAGGCGCATGTGGTGCGCGGCACGTTCCTGCGAGGCGCCGGGTTCCGCTATCAGGGGCCCTCCGATTTCCGCGGCACGATGGTCGATCTGGTGGGGGATCTGACGGGCACCCGCCACGAGAGCGCGCTGATCGTGCGCCCTGAGCAGCCCTGGCCCGAGGGCGAGGCGCTGGCCGGGCGGCAGCTGTTGATCCGGTTGAAGCGCGCCAATGGCCGGGAGAACAACGAAGCCTTCACCGTAAGCAAGGTCACGTCCTTGCCGGGCGGGCTGCTCCGGGTGGATCTGGACGGCCACGCGCCGTTTGCCGCCGGCTGGCACCAGGTCGCCTTCCTCGATGGGAAGCGCCCGAACGTGCTCAAGACGCACCGCCCGATGGTCAAGTTCGGGAACCTTCCCTGGTACGAGGGGTGCAAGGCGTGGTTCCCCGGGCGAGGCAAGAGCTACGTCATCAAGGAGACCGAGGAGGTCGGTGGCGGTTTCGGCGGGTGTGTGCTGGAGCTGGAGGACTCCGTGAATCTCGCCGCCGATGGGATCCGGCCGGGCGATTGGTATGTGATCTATGCCATCGAGCCGGGGCTATCGGTGAGCGTGCCGGCCGATTTCACCTGGCGTGCCGAGGAACGCTCCCTCGCGCGAGCGGGAGAGGCGGATCCGGAAACGATGTGGGTCTACGCCGCGTGCGCGTCCGGCCCTGCGACGGTCGCCCTCACTGGGCTCACCGGCGATCTCTGGCAGTGCGCCGGCAGCGATTGGACGCAGATGGCGGCCACTTCGCGAGACGGCATTCGCGTTCCCCCCGGCCCGCGAACCCAGGTGTTCCGACTGGCGGTCGGCAAGCCAACCTGGCTCAACGTTCAGGACCGAGAGCCACCCAAGGTGACGAAGGCGCTCCTGGATGGCCAGGTGCTCGATGCCAGCGCGCCCGTATCGCTCGGGCTGATCGCCCCGCCGAAGACGCTGACGCTGGAGGTCGCCGATGACGCCAACCCCATCGACCCGCGGTCACTGCAAGTCACCTGGGATGGCCAGGAGCTCGGTGCGGATGATACCGCAGTGCAGTTCCGGCCCTCCGCCGATGGCCGGGCAGCCACGGTCACCGTGGACCTGGGCCGTCTGACAGGCGCGACCGCCCAAGAGACGCGCCGCCGCCGCCTGACGATCCACCTGGATGATTTCGCCCTGGACGAGGCCGGCACCACCTTCACGCTCGCCTATACGCAACACACCGAGCCGCACCCGAACGCGGTCTATCTCAGCGATCTCAAGGAGGAGAGCGCGTTCGCGCATGGAGGTCTCCTGAAGAACCGCCGCTATGCGGATGCCGAGCCGATCTCTTTGGGGGGCGCGCACTTCGGGAAGGGGTTGATGCTCTGCCCCGAGACGGCTGCGGGAGGCGCGTACTCGGAGGCGATCTACGACCTGCGCACGCACCCAGGGCGGCGCCGGTTCCGCGCGCTCATCGGCATTGACGCCTACACGGGTGGCAATGGAAGCGCGACCTTCGAGGTGCAGGTGATGCGCGACACGGAGTGGGAAACGGTCTACCGCTCGCCCGTACTCCGCGGCGGCGACGACCCGCTTACCGTGGACGTGGAGATCGCCGCAGCGAAGAAGCTGCGCCTCTACTGCACGGATGCCGGGGATACCATCAACTCGGATCACGCGGCGTGGGCCGAGGCCCGGCTGGAGTAGGCACCCCTGCGCGAGCAACGCTCCCGGGATGGCCCGGATCGTCTCGCTCGGTAGGGCCTCAGCGAATAGGGCCATCAACCAAGGCTGCACCGAGAGCATCCAGGGCACCCATCGCGGCAACGGTGGCCTCGTCTAGCTCGACGCGGAGCCCGGTGAGAACCTCGTCTCCGGCGGCCATGGGCGCGTAGGTAGGGCCCTCCTCTACCTTCGCGAGAAGCGGGGGGATGGCGCGCGGGTCGCCGATCTCGCCGAGGGCTCGGGCAGCGGCGGCCTGAAGACGCACCGCATACTCCGGGCAGCTATCGAAGTCCGGGTCTTGATGGAAGAGAAGGCGCGCCAGTAAGGGCACCGCCCAGCGCAGCCGGCGACGGCCAATCGCCTCGATCTGGTGGCAGGCTTCCCAGACATTGGCGCAGAGGCACGTCGGCTGGCCGCCGATGATCATGGGGCCCACTTCCTGACGGAAGTGCAGGATGTGCGCCACGGCGTCCGCAGGCGTCGAGATGCACGAACGCACGCCGCGCATCTCCTCGAAGAGGCCCTGCGCCTCCTCCGGATCCTGGTACTCGTTGAAGAGCTCGTGTACCGTAGCCATCTTCAGCTGCTCCCGGAACCGCTTGGCATCTCCACTCCCCTATTATACCAATCCGCGCGGGAGTGTGCAATCCAGGGGCACACTCCGCGAGTGGTACGCAGCACGGCCCCGACACCTCCCTCATGGGGAGGCGCCGGGGCCGCACGCCGTTCTGTAGGTCCAACGCGGTCTGCCTTCCGGAAGCCCGACAGGCTACTTCTCCGTCGGGATGATGATACCGCGCATGATCACGTTCTGGCAAAGGACGAAGACCAACAGCGTTGGAATCGCCGCCAGGACCAGTGCCGCGAACATCACGAAGGTTGGCGCCCACTGCTGCATCTGCGACAGCCAGACCATCAGCGTCCACATCTTCGGGTTCTGGCACACGAGCAACGCCCACATGAAGGAGCCGTAGGCGGCCGTGAACGTGTGAAGCGCGATGACCGCCATCACCGGCAGCGAGAGCGGGATGGTGATCTTCGTGAACATCAGCGTCTCGCCCGCGCCATCGATGGTGGCCGCCTCATACAGCTCGCTTGGCAGGCTATCGAAGAAGCCCTTGAGCAGGAAGATCGAGTAGCCGTTTGCCATCGCAGGCAGGATGAGTGCCCAGTAGGTGTTCAGCAGATGGAACTGCTTCAGCAGGAGGAAGCGCGGGATCGCGCTCACCTCGGCGGGGAATGACATCGTCGCCAACAGGAAGAGCAGGATCTTGTAGGTCTGTGGCAGCTTGAACCGCGACAGACCGTAAGCGCACAGCGGGTTGACGATCAGCGTGACGGCGAGGAGGCCGAACACGAGGACCATCGTGTTCCACAGCGACCGCCCGTGCAGGACGATGTAGTTGAACACCTCACGGTAGTTGCGCACCAGGAACTCGCGCTTGATCGCCTTGCGGTCGGCCTGCATCTCCACCCAGTCCGTCTCCAGGTAGGGTGGCATCGCCTGCTGGAACGATGCGAGGGTCGTACCCCACGCCTTATTCAGGGCCTCCAGGCTTCCGTACTTCGCCTTCAGATGCGCGCGGTAGAGGATCTCCGGCGTCTGCAGGTAGATCATCTTCGTGGGCAGGACGCGCTCGACGAAGGCGATCCAGTCTGCCTGGGGCATGCCGCTCACCGGCGCCTTGCGCGGTGCCGGCAGGGGGATCTCGTGGAACCCGGCATACTTGGTTCCATAGCGCGCGTTCAAGACATGAATGGCCCCCTCATACTGCTGGGCCAGGAAGCGTCGGTAGAGCGGCTCCGCCTCCGGATCGGCGCCCACGAACTGGGTGGGCAGCTCCTTGCGGACGAACTCTTCCCAGTCCGCGGCCTGCTTGGGGTGGGCTGGCACGCGCTCGGGCAGCGTCACCTCAAACCGGCTCTCATAGTTCGTCCCCCAGAGTTCGTTGAGCACCTTCGGCTCGGTGCCATAGCGCAAGCGCAGCCAGTCTTGGAAGAGGCCATCGCCACTCGCGGTGTTGAAGTAACGATCCGGCTGGAGCGCACGGAATTCGAGGAACTCCTGGTACTTGCGGTTGAGCACCGGCTGGTATTGGCGCTGGTTCCAATCCTCGACGGGGATCAGCACCTCTTCCCACACCTGGCTGCTCTCGGAGTAAGCGCGGTTCACGGCCTGGAGATCGCCCTTATACCGCTCGCGCAGCCACATCTGATAACGCGCTTGCATCTCCGGGGTGATGCGCGAGAGGTTGGTCGAGCTCCCCAGCATCTTGTAGGTATCGGGAAGCGTCTTCTTGAATGCCAGCCAGTCATCCACCATCGGCTGGTTCACGCTCGCCGGGACTTCTATCTTCTTGAACTCGGGGGTGTCGTTGCTTAGGTAGGCGTTGAACTTCGGGATATCCTCGTTGTACTTCGCCTCGACGTACTTGCGGAAGAGCATGGCGTCGTCGTAGAAGTACGACGGCACGGGTGCGAACTCGTCCGCGTCAACCTGGCTCGTGAACGACGTGGAGACCATGATCAGGAAGGGGTAGACCATGGTGATCGCGCCGAGCGTGAGCACGGTGTAGAGCATCGCGATGATGAGGCGCATCTTCGGACTGCGCCGTCCAACAGTTGGAATGATCGGCATGACTTCCTCGCACAACTCGGGAAGGCATGCTCCGCGGGAGGGCCCGCGGAGCATGCTCCCCACCTTGTCTCACAGATGGCGTATAATCACGCCTGTGCCGTCTTGAACTGCACCCGGCTGAGGATACGTAGCTGCAGGACGGTAAATCCGACCAGGAGCGCGCCTACGATCCACGCCATTGCTACCGCGTAGCCGAACTTCTGGTAGATGTAGGCGGTGTAGAAGATCTCCAGACCGATGACGCGTGTGGTGTTCACCGGGCCGCCACCCGTCATGATGAAGACAGCGTCGAATGCCTGTGCGGCGGCGATGAATGCGCCCACGAAGTTGATGATGATCAGCGGCCGCAGATACGGCACGGTGATCCGCCAGATCTTGGAGAGCAGTCCGGCGCCATCCAGGTCGGCCGCTTCGTACATCTCCTCTGGGATGCTCTTGAGCGCCGCCAGGTAGATGAGACATCCCGGGCCCATCCCTGCCCAGACCAGGGGGATGATGATCATCATCATCGCCCAACGCGGGTCGCCCAGCCAGTCCTGCGGAGTGTAGATGATCGGGTTGGAGCCCAGCTGCGTGATCACCGCGTTCACCGCGGCGACCATACCGGCGATCACCTTATTCAGCAAGCCGGAGGGAGTGCGGTCGTAGAACTGCTTCCAGAGCATGAAGATCACCAGACCGGTAGTCACGGCCGGGAGGTAGTAGAGCGTCCGGAAGAGCACTTTGCCGCGCGGCACCTCATTGAGCGCCAGCGCCAGAGCGATCGGGGTGAGGAACCCGAAGGCAAGCGAGTAGATCATGTAGCGGGCACTGTTCTTCAGGCCGAGCCAGAACGCCGGCGCGAACAGCACCTCCGCGAAGTTGTCCAGGCCCACCCAGGTGGTGGGAAGCACCAGCTTATAGTCCTGGAACGCCATCAGCGATCCGCGGGCGACGGGATAGTATTGCCAGACGGCCACGGAGACGATTGCCGGGAGCATGACGATCCAGGCATAGCCGAAGCGGCGCCATCCCTTCCCCGTCACTGGCGGCGGCTCAAGCTCCTTCGCGAAGGTACGCATCACCGTGCGGAACACGAAGGTAAACCCGACGATCAGTCCGAGCACGACCAGGCCGGCGACCAGGCGGCGCTTCTCCTTGACGCCGGGCGGAAGCAAGCCCATCAGCTTCACGTTCGTCTCGGCAACGGACTTGTCCAGGAGCGACTTCAGGTACTTCGGATCAGTGTTCGTGGAGATCCACGCCTGCTCGATGGGCGGAGTCATCTCCGTGTAGATCATCTCGCAGTTCTTGCCGTAGGGCTCGGGGCGCCCGCTGTTGAGCGCCTCTTCCAGCGTCTCGGCCCACCCGGCCGGCACCTGACGGCTGAAGCGGTGATACTCCTCGGGAGTGAGGTAACGCTTCAGGTACTCCGGATTGAGGTACTGCGCGTAACCGGCCTCCATATAGATGCGCGTGCGGATCCGCTTCGCCTCGTCGCCCGCGCGGAACTTGATCCATTCCCAGGCAGCACGCCGGATCTGCGGGTCCTTGGTGGTGGCGTTCAGCCCCTGCATCGTGGCGTTGATCTCGTTGCCGCGCTTCCCGGAGGGGCCCATCGGCATCGGACCGACACCAATCAGGTTGGGGTTCACCTGAGACATCACCTGGTCGTTCATGTACTGGAAGTACATGCCCAGCTTCCCGAGCGTCCACTTCGTGTAGACGTCGGTGCCCCGGTAGGCGACGCCCTTCACCTTCTTGCCATCGCGGATGTACTCGCCCTGGTTCAGCTTCTGATAGAATTGGAGCGCCTGCACCGCCTCCGGCGAGTTATACACGGCGCGCCATTCGCCATTCTCCTCCACCACGGCTTCACCGCCAGCGGACCAGAGGAAGTTGATGAAGTGCCAGGAGGCCTGCGGGCCGGCCGCGATCCCGATGCCGTACTCTCCCTCCTCGGGGTTCGTCATCTTGGCGGCATACTCGAACACCTCATCCCAGTTCTGGGGGGGCCGATCGGGATCGAGGCCTGCCTTGCGGAAGAGGTCCTTGCGATAGGCAAGCGTCTGCACCACGGTGCCGTAAGGAATGGCCCACACGTGCTTCTCGTTTCCTGGGCCCTCGCGATAGATGACCGGCCACACCTGGGGCTTGATGATGTGCGACAGAACCGGCTGCGCTTCCTCAATGGTCTTGATCGGCCGGCCTGCCAGCTCGGTCGCCCACTCGAGTACGAACTCATCGAGGGGCGCCAGGAAGCCCTGGGCGATGTAGTTCTCGGAGATGCGGAAGTTGACATAGAGCACGTCCGGCGCCACGCCACCAGCCATGGCCAGAAGCGGAGTGATATCCTGGCCCATGCCTGGCGCGGTGATGCCCCGGAAGCCATCCATCTGAATCTCGGGGTGCAGCTCCATGAAGCGCTGCAGCACCGCGAGGTCTGCGCGCTGATCGACTGTACGCGCTTCTCGGTTGGGGAGCTGCCACACATTCACGGTGACAGGGGCGGCCTGTACCGCGCTGGCGCCGAGCGCCAGCACCCACAGTGCCAGAAAGCCAAACAAGGAGCGATATGCCAGGGGCATGCGAAAACCTCCGAATTGAAAAGAGGGACCTGCCGCACGCACGCACCGAGGCCGATTCAACGAGCGGACGTTGGGCGCGGGTTCAGTTGCCAGGTCCGACGCAACGGTTGTATCTTACCTTGGGCGGCTCTCTTTGTCAAGACGGCAGGCCGATCAACGGGGTTCCTTGCGGCGGGTTGATCTAGGAGACAAGCTCGTCTGTATTGTTCTCAAAGGCTCCGTCCATCACGCTGCCAGCAGGCTCCCGCGGTTCTCCGGCCCCCCGTTGTGAGCAGGCCCGCGGGCAATCGCCGGGCGAGAGACAGCGTCCGATATGGCGCATGTTCTGCAAGCCGGGCACCACTTCCTTCATCTGAGACGCGAGAAGGGGTACGCCGCGGGCAGACGAAAGGGGCAGCATGGCGGCGGCGCGATTCGAGATCACGAATGCGGGAAGAACGCACCTGTTGTGGCGCTTCTTGCGTGCCCACTTGATCCAGATCGGCCCCGGCGAGGGTCTGGCATGAGCCGCGCGCTTCCGGCGCTTTTCCGGCGCTTCCCGCAGGCGCGCGAGCATCTCCCCTGGATCCCGCTGGGCGATCTGCCAACGCCCCTGGAGCCCCTGGGGAATCTCCGGGGCCGCGTCACGCCAGCGTCGGTCTGGGTCAAGCGAGATGACCGCTCCTCCCGTCTGTATGGCGGCAATAAAGTGCGCGCCCTCGAGTTTCTCCTCGCCGATGCCCTCTGCCGGCGCGTCGATCTGGTGCTCACGGCCGGGGCCATCGGTTCCCATTTCGTCTCCGCCACGGCGCTCTTTTCGCGACAGGTAGGCTTGCGCGCCGAAGCCATCCTGTGGGACCAGCCCTGGAGCGAACGCTGCGCCACAGCACTCGATCTACTCCATCGCCTGGACGTGCCCGTGCGTTCCTGTGCCCATCCGGCCATCGCCCTGGCCACGCTCCTCCTCGCCGGCGTCCAACACCGGCGGAGCGGCCGGCGCGTGGCGCTATTCCCGCCCGGTGGCTCCTCACCGCGCGGCGCGCTCGGCTTCGTGGATGCCGCGTTCGAGGTGGCGGAACAGGTGTCCGCGGGCGAGATGCCCCTGCCAGAGTCGATCTGGCTGGCGTGCGGTTCGGGCGGCTCCGCGGCTGGACTCGCGCTCGGCCTCTTGCTGGCGCAGCTGACGACGCGTGTTCGCGCCGTGCGCGTGACGCCGCGCCTCGCCTGCAACCGCCACCGGCTGTCGGGGCTGGCAGCCGGCGCATGGCGGCTTCTCTCCCAGGGCATGGAACGTGAAACGGGAGGCGCGCCCGCCTCCCGTCTTAGCAACCGCTTAGAGCTCGTGGAGGGCTTCTACCCGCCCGGTTACGCGTGCGAGACGCCCGCATCCCACGACGCGGCCGAGCTCCTCACACTCCTCGGACTGCCCGGCGATACCACTTACACCGGCCGGACGGTGGCCGCCCTCCTGCAGCGGGCACCCCTGGAGCGCGGAACCCATCTCTACTGGCACACGCTCGGTAGCGAGGGGCCAGGGTAGACCAGCAGGCCACCCGGCTAAACCCTCTGCGCCGGGCGCTTGCCAGGAGCGCGCCCAGGTACCTGGCTACCAGGCCAGCCAGAGGCAGTCGTTGAAGGTCGCCGCCGGAGTCGTGAGCTTCTGGATGGCATACCACTTCACGTGCCCATCCATGAAGACGCAGTTCGCCCCATCCGTGTGCCGCGGGTTCGCCGTGTCGGTGTAAAGCGTCCCGCTGGTGGGAGTCGCGCTCCCGTCCGGCCAGGCCCAATCGTCATTCGCGTGGCCCTGAGCCGCGTTATCGCCGGCGAGCGGGGGAAAGCGCGTCCAGGGATCACCGGCGAGCGCCCTCGATTTGCCGTTGTCCAACGCCATGATGCACTGCGATGGAACCTGGACCTGCGAGAGCATCATGTACACGTTGAAGACGCCTGTGTAGTTGACGCCATAGGTATTCTGCCGGCTGGAGGGACAGACGAGCACGTCCGTGTTCTTCAGGTAGGGCGAGGCGACCACGAAAGCACCGACGCCGCTCTGATTATACACAGGAAACCTCTCGTCATAGTCCTGAGCATATTGCAGGAATGCCGTGCCGATCTGCTTCAGGTTGCTCTGGCAGGTCGATTTCCGGGCGTTCTCTCTCGCGCGCGCAAACACTGGAAAGAGAATAGCCGCCAGGATGGCGATAATCGCGATCACAACCAGCAACTCAATGAGAGTAAATCCGCGGAAATGCGGTCTTGCGGTGGAGCCCGTCGATATGGAGGCTGAGGTACCCATGGTGCTCTTCTCCTTTCTGCGTCCTGGAGCGCGCCCGCCCTGGTATTCTCGTCTCTTCGAATTCGCGAACCGGACTCCTGCCGAGATGATACTGGCGCTCTCGCACAATCTGCGGAAGCGAGTTGCCCCGACCGCAGACCGGCCATCCCGTAAGCCCGCCCGTTTCATCGCGTGGCCTCCGCGGGGGCAGCTGCCCCCATACACGCCGCCTCGTGGCGCGTCTTCAGAGCCAGGCGCTACGCGCTTCCCCAATCGCGCGCACCTGATGCTCCCGCAAGAGCCCGTACGGCGGGAAGGTGAAGCCATCGGCGCCCGCGTCACGGCAGACGTGGAGGTGTGCCCGGAGTGCCTCTCCCGTGCCGATCTCTTCCGGATGCGCCGCGGCGAGGAGAAGCATGCCCGGTCGCAAATAGCTGCGCGTGTCTTGCAGGCGCTCTGGGGCGTCCGGTTCGGGCAACGGGGCCGTCGCGCGGTCGCTGGTGAGAAGCACGCGCGTTGGCTCAAGGCCGGTCAGCGCCATCTCGCCGGGCAGGGGGAGCGATGTGCGCACGTGGCGTACCCCTTCTCCACGGGCCACGGCGGCGATCTCCTCGTAGAGCGAGGTGGCGATATCGCTGCGCGCGTTCAGGTAGGCCAGCAGCTCCCCGTCGAACGCGGCGGTGATCATCTCGGGCGGAGCAGGCAAGAGCGCCTCCTGCCCCGGATCGCCCGGCAGGGACTCCCGGAGGTAAGTGGCCACGCGCCGGTGGAACCCATCGCCATCCAGACCGGCCGCGTCGGCAGCAGCGATACAGAGCGGGCAGAAGCAGAGGCCCAGCAGCAGCCGGTCGAACGAGGCGATGGGCGCGGGAGCCGCGGGATGGGTGAAACCCCGGTCGTAGGGTAGAAAACCGGCCGCCTCAATATGCATTCCGTCCGGCGCGCACTGGCGGCATAGGTCGGCGGTCACCTCGCGGCAGAAGACGCGGACATCGGGTTCGGCCGGGCAGAGTTGGGAGAGGTGGCGGATCCCCAGGGCGTCTTGCCGGGCGTACTCTGGAAAGGCGCGCGCCAGGGCGGGGTTATCGCAATAGCGCATCCAGACGGTGAACTCCAGGCCGACCCCGCGGCACGCCGCCGCGATTCCGGGCAGGTACTCCGGCGACCCGACGACTCCGGCCACCTGCGCCTCCAGGCACGTTCCCCGATAGGGGTTGACGGATGGCTGGAAGAGAAGTGCTCCTTCCTCGCCAAAGTAGATCATGCGCTTTGGGTTGTGGGGGAGAAAATAGGTGCCGGCGACGCCAACGCAGGCGACGGCCACTTCCGTCATGCCTGCCTTGTCGGCCAGCATCGCGAGCGTCCTCTCCATGCCTTCATCGTGGAAGTCCCAGGGAAAAGCGTACATCGAAGCGATGCCACTCGTAGCCGCCATCCTCGCTCCCATCCCCCCCGGGGGGCCTCGTCTCGCGCGTGTCGGTTCCGCCCGCCAGAGACTCGCTGCGGCTATCTTACCCACTCCGGCGCGGTCTCACTCCCCCGGACGATACCGCGGGTGAAGCGGACGGACGCGGAGGGAGAGGTGTGGGCCCCTGGGGGTGTGCGATCCATCCGGGATCGGGGCATAGCGCGAGCGAGACGCTCTCGGAGGACTGCGAGGCGGTCCGACAACCCAGCCCAGGGTCTCCTGACCCTGGTTTTCGCGGCCAGAAAACGTCTGGAACCCTGAAAGGGCCGGGACATGGCGGCTCGCGGGGCCGTGGAGGAGAAGCCCTCCGTGGTCTGGACATGCCCCGCGCGGGGCTCCCTCAGCGTCCTTGACGGGGTAGGAGACGTGCGGTATAATCCAGGGCGTGGGCGCTTGCCCGGCTGGAGAGACGCGCGCGATGATCAGGAGAGTCAGCCGAAACTGGCGTGAGCTGTTCGTCCGGCCCTTGCGCCTGACAGATACGGACCGTCTCCTTTCCTTTATGGTTTCCCTCTCGCCGGAGTCACGGCGCCTTTTCCGGCCCCACCCCTTCAACCGCGATGATGCCCAACGCGCCGTGCGGGATGCCCAAACCGGGCGCTCCAGCCGCTTTGTCCTGGTCGAGCCCCAAGAGGAGGCGATTGTCGGTTACGCCTACTTCAGCGAGTCCGGCGTTGGGGATGCGCGCGTGCCGATGCTCGGCATCGCCGTCGCCGATGATTACCAGAATATGGGACTGGGCCGGCTGTTGATGGAACTCCTGTTCGAGGAGGCGCGCGCTCAGGGCAAGACCGGCCTGCAACTCACCGTCTATAAGGAGAATGCCCGCGCCATTCACCTCTATTCCTCCCTGGGATTTCGCGTCGTGGGGGAGGCCGACGGGGGCAAGCAGTACGCGATGCGCGTCGAGCTTGCCCCGAACGCGACGGTGGTCGAACGCCGCGGCGTCTTCCTGAACCCGATGCCCTGGGGCCTGGCCCCGCTCACGGCCGACACCTGGAGCGCCACCGAGTGGACCGCCTATCTCGACTTCCTGCATGCCGCGGGCGCCAATCTGCTGATGACTTTCATCTGGCCCGGGCAGTACTATCACCCGGACGAATCCTCCACGGTGCGTAACGGGTGGCGCTATGGCGTCCTGCGGCACGCGCTAGAGTATGCCCGTGGCCTGGGCATGCAGACGCTCGTCGGCTTCCCCTTCACCGGGGTGCCCGCGTGTGTCTGGCATCGCCATCCGCAGCAGCGCGCCGCCGAGGTGGGCTTTCAGGGCCAGGCGCTCTGCTGGAACCGGGGGCGCGATTCGATCCAGCGCTTCGCGCGCTTCTTGTTGAGCGCCCTGGCCGATTGCACCGACGGCTTCGTCCTTGGAATCGCCGGCCCCGCGTTCTGCGCGTGCTCCGGCTGCCGAGACTATGCGCGCGTGGTCTCTGACGCGGTTGGCCACTACCAGGGATGGCTCTCGGGGCGCAGCGCGCTGCACATTGACCTGACCGGCGCCAGGGAGCTGGAAAGCCGGATCGGCATGGCGCAGTGGGAGGCTCTCCTACACGCGCTCCCGAAGGAGCGCGCGGCGCTCACTTTGCCGGAAGACCGCATCACCTGCGATCACCTGGGCAACGCCGGCATCCCGATCTTGCTGTGTGCTCCCTACCTGGCAGGCACAGGGAGCAGCGATCTCGAGGCGCTCATCCCAAGGCCGCGCCTCCGACAGGTCGATCGCCTCGTGGCGGGGAACTCTGGAGCAGCGGGGGTTCTGGGCCAACGGATCATGCCGCACACCCAGTTCGTCACCGATTTCGTCCTGATGCAGAAGCTGCTCTTCCCCGCACGGCCGAATCACGAAATCCTGCGTGATCTAGGGTGCCATTTCTACGCGCGCACCTCTCACATGTTCGGGTTTGCGCGCGCGATCTGGGCCCTCGATGCGTGGTGGGAGACGGGCAGGCGTGGCGATCTTCTCGACGCGCGCGATGGGTTGATGGCGCTGCCGGCGGATCCGGGCGGCTGGGTACACGCGCTCCGCGATGCCGTGGATCTGCTCTTCGAGCTGGTGCGCTACCTGGAGGGTGGAGAGCGGCACTTCGATGCCCTCGTGACGCGAGTACACACGCGCATGGCCAAGTCACCCACGTTCCAGGGCTGCACGGTGGACCACGCGTGGCAGGCGCGCGCCCGCGCCGCCGTCGGCCAGCACGTCGCCGGCTGTCTGGACCGACTGCGCGAGCACCTCAGCAAGCTGATGTGAGCCGCGCGGTGGTGGAGGAGCCATGGCAAAGATTCTCGTAGTCGATGACGAACCGCGCGTGGTGGATCTGGTTACCCTCAACCTGCGTCGGGAGGGCTACACGGTCATATCCGCCAGGAACGGCGCGGAGGCCCTCGTGGCAGTCGAGCAGGAGAACCCCGACCTCATCATCCTGGATGTCGTCATGCCGGTGATGGACGGCGTTCAGGTAGCCGAGGTGCTACAGGCGAACGAGGCAACACGCGATCTCCCCATCGTGATGCTGACCGCCAAGGCGCAAGACGCCGACATCCTGGAGGGCCTGATGGCCGGCGCCGAAGTCTACCTGCCAAAGCCATTCCACCCTCGCGATTTGGTTCGCGTGGTGAAGAGCCTGCTCCCCGATTCATCCCGGGAGTAGGGGGGATCGTCCAGGCTCCCGGCGCTGCTCGCCAGGCCCCGTTGCGCGCGGCCCAGCACCTCGGTCGCCGGAGCAACGGGCAGGGCACTCCGTCGCATCGCCGGGCGGCGGCTGGCTAGCTCCAGAGCGCCTCCTGCCACCCCGTAGGCGATTGCCGTTGCAGAGCCTGTATCGCGATTCCCACCTCGCTGGCCATCGTGCTGACCAGAACCGTCTCCTCTCGGGTGAAGGCAACCGGATCCGGCCGGCAGGCAACCAGGCAGCCGGCCGGCGCGGCGCCCACTGGCACCGGCACCGCCAACGCGCTCCGGCACGGCCCAAAGGCGTTGCCAGAGGGGCCCAGAAGGTCCTCTTCCGCGGCAACCGCCGTCTGAGGGTGGTTACTGAGCACCGCCCGTCCGAAGAGCGGGTCTTCCAGCGTGCGGCGGAAGTGCTCCCGGCATCCCGCATCCAGGCCGACGGCCGTCGAGATCCGGAGGTCGCCTCCCTCTCGCACCATGAGCGCGGCGGCGGGCACGTCCAGGCCACGGACGATGTAGCGCAGCGCAAGCTGCAGCACCTCGCGGATACCTGCGCCGCGCGCGATCTCCTCTGCCAGCGTCCGCACGGCCTGCAGCTCCCATTGGCTTGCCTCGGCGCGCTCGTGGTGCGAGCGCGTCTCGCCAAATCGCTTGAGCGCCATCTCAATCGCGGGCGCCAGCTCGGCTTGCCGGCACGGCTTGATCAGATAGGCGAACGCCCCGGCGTCGGCAGCGCGGTTGACCATCTCACGGTCAAGAAACGCGGTGAGAAAGATGATGGGAATGTTCCAGGTCGAGCGGATCACGCGTGCCGCCTGGATCCCATCCATCCGTGGCATGCAGATATCCATCATCACGATGTCCGGATGCAGCCGGCCAACGGCTTCGAGGGCTTGAATACCATCCACCGCTTCGCCACACACCTCATAGCCGGCCAAACCCAGCATATCGACCAGGGTTGCCCGGACCATATCCTCGTCATCGACCACCAGAACGCGTAGCCTGTCGTCCATCATCGCTCTCTCTCAGGCAGTCACCGCTCCGCCAGACGGATGTGGGGCCTCAGGCAGGGGGGCAGCCGTGCATACCGCGACGGGAACGCATGGCGCAGCCAACTGCCGCCGGGGGCGGCTCGTTGACATCCAGCCAGTAGCGGAACAGATGCCGCAGCGTGACTTCCATCTCCTGGTCGGATCCCGGCCGCACGACGTAGCTGTTGGCGCCCGCCAGGTAGCTGCGGCGCAGGTCTCCGGTGTCGGGCGATGCCGATATCACCACGAAGGGTACGATGCCCAGCCGGGGATCCGCTTTGGTGCGGGCAAGAAGTTCGGCCTCGTCCGTTCCGGATCCACTCAGGTCCATGACGATGAGCGCCGGCAGATGAGGCTCCGAGGCGCCACTGTCTGGGAAAAGATACTGAGTGGCTTCATCGATGCTCCGCACCTGTAGCCGTGGCAACTGCGGCAGCCCGGCACAAGCCTTCCGGGCCGTCTCCACGGTCCTGTGATCCCGGCCGATGAACAGCACATCCATCTCTCCACGGTCCCACCATTCCCGAGTTTATTTTCGGCTGTGGCCAGGAGGGGCTTAAGTACCGGTGGCCGGTCTCCCGGCACCTAAAGCCACGCGCACCCTCTGCCGAACAGGAGATCAGGAGTGTATGCGATGCAAACACAGCCAGAGTCACCCCTGCGGCGAAGAAACGGCTTCGCCCAGCTGATCGCCGCACGCCCGGCGAGCCTGCTCGAGCGCTGGGAGGTGGCGCTTGCCCCAAGCATGGATGCGCTCTCGCCGGATGAGCGCGCCGCAGTGCGCCAGATCATCTCGCGCTTCTCCCAGGCGTGCGTGGGTTACCTGGAGCATCGCTCTGAAGAGATCCTGGCCAGCGCCGCGGCGTGGCTGGGGCCCTCCGGCATGATCCAGCGGTTCACCCTGGCGCAGCTCCAGGAATTCGTAGGCGCCTTCCATCAAGCCGCGTGGCCCCTCGCCGCGCTTCACGCCAACGGCGATGTGAGCGCGCTCCTGGAGGCGGCCGAAACCATCACGGAATGCTCGCTCGCTGCGATCCGATCCGTGGCATGCGAGCACCAGCGGCGCATCCTCAACGAGGCGAACGAGACCGCCGAATTTGGCTTCACGCTGGCTGAGGTGACCCGCTCGGTCACCTCCAGCCTCAATCTCGACGAGGTCCTCCAGCTGGTCTGCGAGGAGGGCGCCCGCCTGACAGCCGTTGAAGGTACGCTTGTTCGCCTGTTAGAGGAGGACGGCACGCTCGTCTGCCGGGCGGTGTGGGGCTCCGGCCTGGAAGCCGCGCGCGGCTCCGTGATCTTCACCGATGACACCCAACTGCTTTGCAGTCGGGCCGTGCGGTCTCGCCGCGTCCAAACGGGGACGACGACGCGCGATCTGCCGCTCGATCCCAATCCGATGGCGCGCATTCCGGGCCGGGCCTGTCTGGCGGTGCCCATCATCGCCAAGGGAGAAGTACTCGGTGCCATGCTCTTCCTAGGTACCCAGAACCATGGCCCCTTCGACCTGGTTCGCGACGCCGAGCTGGTGCTCACCGCAGAGCTTCTGGTGGGGCAGATCGCCCTGGCGATCTACAACGCTCGCCTCCATGCCCAGGTGCGCAGCCTGGTCTACGCGCTCGACCATATCGGCGAGTGCGTGCTCGTCGTCGATAGCGAGGGCCGAATCGTCTATGCGAACCAGGCCGTGATGAGGGCGCTGGACTATCCACCCCCGGAGTTGGTGGGGCAGTCGCTGCTGGTGCTTGCCTTTGAGGCCGCTGAAGACGGGGCCACCCGACGAGTCATCCGCGAGTCGTTCATGGAGATGCGGGAGGGCGAGGTGATCTGGCGGCATCGCAGCGGGGCCCCCGTGCCATTCCACGTCGTGAGCGCGCCGATGGGCGGTGAAGGGTCGGGCGTCTCTCGGGTGGTCATCCTGGCCCGTGATGTCACGGAGGAGAAGCGCCGCCAGGAGGAGGAGAAGGCGCATCGCACCGAGCTCCAGTGCAAGAATCAGGAGCTCGAGGCGTTCGTCTACACCGTCTCGCACGATCTCCGCTCGCCGCTTGTCTCGCTCCATGGCCTCACGGGCATGCTCCGCATTGAGGCAGGCGACGCGCTCGGCGAGAACGCGCGGCACCTGCTGGACCGCCTTGATGCGAACGTTCTGCGCATGGAGCGGCTGATCGGCGATCTGCTCCAGTTCTCCCGCGTGGGAAGGCACCTCCAGCAAGAGGTAGTCGCCCTAGACGACGCGATGGCAGAGATCGCCACCGATTGGCAAGAGCGCCTCAACGCCCGCGGGATTCGCCTGGACGTTGCTCCCTCCCTGCCGGTCGTCTACGCAGACCGAACTTCGCTGCGCCAGGTGATGGACAACCTGATTGGGAACGCCGCCAAGTTCATGAGCGACAACCCCGCGCCTCGCATCGAGGTGGGCGGATTCGTGGAAGGCGACGCGGCGCACCTCTATGTGCGCGACAACGGGATCGGGATCGCCCCGGAGTATCACGAGAGAGTGTTTGTCATCTTCCAGCGCCTGCACACCGAGGCCGATGTGGAGGGCACAGGCGTTGGACTCGCCATCGTTCGTAAGGTGATCGAGAGCCTTGGTGGCAAGGTCTGGATCGAGTCGCAGGTGGGAGAGGGGTGCACGGTTCACTTCACGCTCCCGGCGCGAGAAAAGGGAGGGTAAAGTGGAGCAGTCGGGAGCGACCGTCCTGGTCGAAGATGATGAGGATCACGCGTTCCTCGCCCGGTGGGCCCTGGACAGCATGAAGAAGGCACGCAGCCTTATCTGGTTGCGTGACGGCGAGGAGGCGTTGAGCTACCTCACGGGCGCCGGCGCGCCCACCGGCGGTGAGGCACCCGCGCCTAAGCTCATCCTTCTGGATATCAACCTCCCGAAGGTGAGCGGCAAGGAGGTACTGCGCCAGATCCGATCCTGCGCAGGGCTCAACACCACGCCCGTGGTGATGCTGACGACCTCGGATCGCCAGGAGGACGTGGCCGAGTGCTACGCGCTTGGTGCCAACAGCTATGTCATCAAGCCCGTGCAATTCGAGGATCTCTCACGCAAGCTGCGGGCCATCGTTCGCTACTGGCGCGATATGAACCACACCCAGATGGGATCGCCAGGGCAAGCATAGAGGCGTGCCACGGGGAGGGGCCGCCGTGGTATGCCTCGCGGAGAGCTGCCATGCAAGCACCCAAGCGTACGCCTTGTGATGGGACAAGCCATATGCACACAGGAGATGCCGGATCGCTGGCGCCGGCGCAGACCGCCGGCGCACCCTGCCCAACGAAGGCACCAGCACGCGAGGACGCCACGCAGCATGCTAGGCGCCCACAGATCAGGAACGGCTCCGAGCGCATGGTCGATACGCGCAAGGTGCGCATCCTGGTCGTGGATGACGATCCGGATCAGCTCGCTGTCTGCCGAATGGCACTGCAGCGGGGCTTCCCTCAGGGAGAGGTGGTCATCACGCGCTCCGGCCCAGAATGCCTCCACCACCTTTCCAGCGCAGGGGCAGAGGCCATCGTCCTGGACTATAAGATGCCGGGCATGAGCGGCATCGAGGTCCTCCGCCACATCCGGGATTCCTGGCCGGACGCGCTCGTGATCCTGGTCACCGGCTATGGCGATGAGGCCGTGGCGGTCGAGGCGATGAAACTGGGCGCCGCCGATTACGTGATGAAATCGATGGATTACGCGACCGTGCTCCCCGCTGTGCTCAGCCGCTGCCTCGATATCCGCGACCGGGAGCGCGAGCTGGAGGCCGAGCGCACGCGCAACATTCAGCTGGCCACTGTCGTTCAGACAACCCGGGCGCTCGCCCACGAGATCAACAATCCGCTGCAGGTCATCTCGGGCACCTGCGAGCTCCTCTCGCTCATCCTGACGCCAACCGACCCCGCCCTGGGCAAGCAGGCAGGAGACCTGGTGACCGTCTGCGACCGGATCGCGGACGTCATCCGCCGCCTCTATAAGGTGACTAACCCCGTGTCTCAGACGCGCATGGGGATGGCGATGCTGGATATCGAGGCTTCCTCGCCCGCCTCGGACTCGCCCGGCTCCGCGCTGATCAGCAGCTGGGACGCCCCGAAATAGTGCCGGCGCGGCGGCTCACGCCCTCTGTCTTGGTAGCGTGAAGCGGAAGGAGGTGAAGCCCTCCTCTGGAGTGCTCTCCACCCAGATCCGGCCACCGTGCGCCTCCACCGCCATGCGGCAGAAAGTGAGCCCTAGGCCGGTACCCACGCGCTCGCGCGATTGCTTGGCCTCGATCTGGCCAAACTTGTCGAAGATCTTCTGGTGGAACTCCGGCGCGATCCCGATGCCATGGTCGGTCACTGAGATCAGGAACTCGCTCCGCTCCTCATCGTATCGGGCATCGATCTCGATGGGCTTGCCGGGCGGCGAGTACTTCAGGGCGTTGCCGAGCAGATTGGCCAGAATCCGGCGCATTAGGTCCCGGTCCGCGTGGAGGAGGGGCAGATCCTCGGGGGCGTGGCAGACAATCGGCTTGTTCCAGCGGGCCGCCGCGGGAGAGAGAATATCGAGGTTGGCCTGGATCACCTCCGCCAAGGGGAATTCCTCCAGGCGGGGTTCTAGCTTCCCCTCCTCCATGCGGCTGACGTCCAGCAGATTCCCGATCATCGTGAGCATGCCCTCGCATCCCGAGGTGACGCGCTGGAGAATCTCCTTCTGCCGGGGATCCTGGGCCAGGAAGAGCGCCGTCTCCACGTTCCCCATGATCACCGTGAGCGGGCTTCTCAGGTCATGGACGATCATGTGGATGAGATCGTCCTTGATCGACTCCAGAGCATGAAGCTGCTGGTAGCTGTGCTCGAGATCGGCATAGGCAGCGTTGCGGAATGCCGCGGCCGCCTGGCCGGCAATCACATCCGCCACCTGAAGCCGGTCCTCGGTGAGCCGCTCCACCGGCTCATCGAGCGCCAGCCAGAGGACCCCCACCAGCTCCTGCTGGAAGAGGAGCGGCAGGAAGGCATAGGACTGGACGGCTCCCGCCTGGTCGCCGTCCGCGGCGCGCGTCGTGGGCTGGCCCGCTTCGCGCACCCATTCGAGGACACCATCCATCATCTGGCGTGATAGCTCGGCATCCAACTCCGGCGTCAGATCGACGGCGCCCCGCCGGTGATAGGTCTCATCCTCATAGAGGAGAAGGGCGGCGGCGCGGTAGGGAAGTACTTCCCTGGCAATCTCCATCAGGATCTCGCCGACGCGCCCGCGGCTGCCAGCCGCGTTGAACGCCTGCCCCAAAATCAAGAGCGATGAGAGCTGCTCGTAGGAAGTACGCAGCCGGTCGTTCAGCGCGCGAAGCGTTTCGGCATAGTGTACCATCTGCGCCCACTCGGCCGCGCTTGGCAGCGACGCCCCCTGACTGCCCACATTCGGTGTCGTTGCATGAACGAGCGGAAGCGTTGCCATCAGAAACCCTCCCCCTTGGCTCCGGTCACATCCAGAAGCTGGCACGCGCTCTGATAGTCCTCGGCGATCTCGCCCGGAATCGCAGCCACCTCCGCCGGATCGATCCCAATCGCCGCCGGGAGGCGGGCATCCAGCTCGAGGGGCTGTCCATTCCCGGACCATCCAAACTCCCTGCCCCCGACCACCCGGTTGGCAAGGAAGACGCACCGCGCCAGGCCGGCGCCGGGCATCTCCGCCATCCATTCATGATGCCGCTCGACGGCCTGATTCAGCGCCACGGGCAGCCGCCACTTCTCGGTCACCCAACCACCCACCATGGGGTGCGTGAGGCCCAGGCACTCCTGCTCCACCTCCACCAGCACCCTTCCTTCGGCCTCCGCCTGCAGCACCACCTGGTGGTACGCCTCGGGAATGACCATGGCCAGCACCATCTTGCCCAGATCGTGCAACAGGCCCGCGACAAAGGCCTCTTCCGGGGGACAGATGCGGGTTCGGCGCGCGAGGGCGCGCGCGGCGACAGCGCACGCGATGCAGTGCCGCCAGTAATCGTAGTGCGGGAGGGCCGGCTTCTTCCCAGAATGCCAGAAGAGATCCAGAACGCTGACAGTGAGGACCAAACTGCGCACCTGGGCAAAGCCGAGGATGGTCACCGCCTGAACGGCCGTGCCGATCCGGCCCGTGTAGCCGTAGAACGCCGAGTTGGCCAGGCGCAGGATGCGCGCGGTCAGCGCGGGATCCAGTGATATCGCCCGCCCAAAATCAGCCGCCGATGAGCGTGGGTTGTCCACGACCTGGAGCACGCGTGCCACCACCTCCGGAAGGCTCGGCAAACCTCGGAGCTCCATCACGTGTTGCTTGACCTTATCGGCCAGCATTCGTCCTATTCCTCTCGAGAGCCCCGGAGCGCTCCCGGCGGGGCTCCCCTAACGCGTGTTAGGAAACGCGCCACCCAACTCCATTATGGGAGGTGTGACTCCTCAACGGTTTCTTCGGCCGAACCCCTGCCCACCTTAAGCCCCGGGGAAGAGGGATCCGCCCCCCGGGCTTAAGATCACCGGCGCGAACTGCCGAAGCAAAGTTGAATGGCTTTCCGGGCCAGGACGGGCCATCGGAACACCTGGCCGTATCGCGAGAGGGAGCTGATGGGGATGAGAAGCCCAGCCGATAGCGGGAACCGCGGGCTGCGCCGTGGCCTCTTCCACCTCGCCACCGCGCTCATGCTGAATGCGTGCGTCCTTTCCACCGGGCTTTCCGGTGAAGAGGCGCCCGCTCGCGTAGAGGTGATACTGCTGCCCGAGGTGACGGTGCGCGGCCCCCAGATCCGTCTCGGCGATCTGGGCGTGCTCCGGGGAGACCCGGCGCTCGCCGCCCGGGCACGTGAGGTGATCGTTGGGCAGGCGCCGCTCCCCGGCCGAGAACGAGAGGTGGCGCTGGGTTACATCCACATCCGCATGCGGCAGAGCCGGCTCGATCCCGAGCACTTCAACTTCCTGGCGCCCGACCGGATTGTGGTCCGCGGAGCAGGACGCACGCTTTCACCCGAGGAGCAGATCGGCGCCGTGGAAGCGGCGGTGCGTCGCGTATGCAACCCGCGCGAGGGGGAGGAGCTGGTCATCGAGCCACTCTCGACTCCCGTCCCCCTGACCGTGCCCGAGGGTGAACTTCAACTGATAGCAGATCCCGGCGAGGGGAACGCCCATGCCGCGAGCATCGTGGCCGTTCGACTGCGCGTGCTGGTGGACGGCACCCTTGCTGCGATGGCGAGCGTGACCGTGCGAGTGCGCCGCCTCTCACCGGTTTGGGTCGCAACGCGGGCTCTCCGCTATGGCAGCATCCTCGCGGAGGATGACGCGCGCGTCGAGCGGCGCGATGTCGCCGGCATCGCCCAGCCGCTCCCGCCCGATTCGGCGCCCGTTGGCCTGCGCGTCCGCCGGCCGCTCTCCGCGGGCAGCGTGCTCACCGCCACTTGCCTGGATGCCGCCCCGGATGTGCATCGCGGTGATACGATCACGGTCTCTCTTCGCGCCGGCGCCATCCGGGTGCGCGTTCCCGCGAAAGCCCTGGAGGAGGGCGCCGCCGGGGGGGAGATCCGAGTTGTGAACCTCACGGGGGGCCGCGAGTACCGCGTTCGCGTGACCGGCCCGGGCGCCGCCGAGGCGATCCTTGCCTCGGGCGAGTAGCACCCAGCCGGACGAGGCCGACCCTTCTTCATCGCCGCGTCGTTCCGGGGCAGCCATCCCCGGGGAGAGTAAACGGATGCGTAAGATAAATGCAACCTCTATCTGCCTGGCGCTAGGGCTCTCGGTCCTGCCCACCCTGGCGAGCGCAGACTCCATCTGGAACTCGGCAAGAACACGCCGCGCTCCCTTGATCGCGGATCAGCGCGCGCATCAGGCCGGGGACCTCCTGACCGTCCTGATCGTCGAATCGGCGGTGGCCTCGCAGCAGGCCAACACGCAGGCCGAGAAGAAGCACTCTCACCAGGTCTCCCCCTCCACTGGAGTGCTCAAGTTCCTGCCTGAAGCCGGCTTCAACGATGCCCATAGGTTCACCGGGCAGGGTGCGACGAGCCGCTCATCCAACCTCACCGCGCGGATGACGGTCCAGGTAGTCCGCGTGCAGCCGGATGGCATGCTAGAGATAGAGGGCACGCGCTCGGTAGTGATCAATGAGGAGAAGCAGGAGCTGCGTCTGACCGGCCGCGTTCGTCCGGAGGATGTCTCTCCGGAGAACACGGTTCTGTCAAGCCTGGTTGCCGACGCTCTGATCACCTATACGGGCAAAGGTCCCATCGGCAAGGCGCAGAAGCCGGGCTTCCTCACGCGCCTGCTGCGCATCTTTTTCTGACGAGGTAACGTATGCGAATCATCCTCTTGATGCTGGCTCTTTGCACCACAGCGAGCGGATTGGCTGCCCAGCCGCAGAGCCCCCAGGCCGCGGCCCCTACGGCCCCGCGCCCGGCTATCCAGACGCGGATCAAGGAGCTGGCGCGCATCGCGGGGGTACGGAACAACCAGCTCTTCGGCTACGGCCTGGTGGTGGGTCTGGATTCCTCGGGTGACAGCAACCAGGTCGCTTTCACGGCGCGCGCCGTCGCCAACATGATGCAGCGCTTTGGGATCACCCTCTCCAGCGAGCAACTCAAGACGCGCAACGTGGCCGCCGTGATCGTCACGGCCGACCTGCCGGCATTCACGCGCGAGGGCGACCGCATCGACGTGCTCGTCTCCTCAGTAGGAGATGCGCGCTCGCTGCAAGGGGGCACGCTGCTCCAGACGCCGCTACAAGGCGCGGACGGCGAGGTGTATGCCGTTGCCCAGGGTCCGGTCTCCATCGGTGGCTTCGCCGCCGGGGGCCCAGGGGCGAATATCAGCCGCAACCACCCCACCGCAGGGCGGATTCCCAATGGCGCCATCGTCGAGCGCGAGGTGCCAGTCACCGCCATCGAAGATGGATTCCTGTCGCTGCGCCTGATGCGCCCGGACTTCTCTACAGCGGCGCGCATGGTGGATGCGATCAACCGCCGATTGGGCAGCGACACCGCCACTCCAGTGGACGCGGGAGCGATCCGCGTGCGCATTCCCGCCGGACAGGAGCGCAGTCTGGTCACCCTCGTCGCCCAACTCGAAGCCATTCCCGTGGAGCCGGATATGCCGGCCCGGGTCATCGTCAACGAGCGTACGGGTACCGTGGTGATCGGCGGGCACGCGGTCATCGCGCCGGTCGCCGTCTCTCATGGCAGCCTGGTGGTGGAGATTGCCCAGGAGCCCGTCATCAGCCAGCCATCCCCGCTTGGCGAGGGCGAGACGGTTGTCACGCACAAGGAGCAGACGCGCGTGCAGGAGGAGGAAGCGACCGTTTTCCCGCTCCAGGCCGCCACGGTTGAGGATCTGGTCAAGGCGCTGAACGCGCTGCGTCTGACGCCGCGAGACATCATCGCCATCCTTCAGGCGATCAAGCAGGCCGGGGCGCTTCAGGCAGAGTTGGAGGTCATCTAATGCTTCACCGGATTGGAGCTCTTGCGGCAGGACAGGCAGGCGCGACCGGGAATGGGCAAGGGGCGGCGGCCGAGAAGGCCTGCGAGGAGATGGAGGCGCTCTTTCTGAAGCAGCTCCTCTCCGAGATGCGCCGGGCGGGTGGAACCACCCTGCGGGGCCCCGGCGGCGAGATGTATCAGGAGCTGTTCGATCAGGAGCTGGCCCGGCACCTCGCGGGCGCCAGCGACCTCGGCCTGGCACGTATGGTGCAACAGCAACTTCAGCGCTCCTCGGCGCCGGCCTCGCCCCAACAGATCCCCGGTGGAGCCGGCGTCGTGGAGCCAAACCGCTCTCGCCCTGTTTAAGCCCACGGGCAAAGATGCCGATAGGAGGTAAGGAGCGGCAGCGGAGATCTTGGCTGTCGTGGAGAGGGAGATCCATCGATGCGAATACAGGGTAGAGAGGCGGTGCTACAGGCGTATGTCTCTCGCGTGGCGGAGGGGCGCACTGGCCAGGTGGGTCGCAGCACGCCTACCATCGGGCAGGAGGACCGCGTCACGCTCTCCCGCTCCGCCCAAGACATCCGGAAGGTGAAGGAGCACCTCGCGAACCTCCCGGAGGTGAGGGAGAGTCGCGTGAAGGAACTGCGCCAGCGCATCGAGCGCGGCGAGTACCACGTGTCCGAGGAGGAGCTGGCAGATCGCATCCTGGAGTCGGGCGTGCTTGATCTGCCCGCTGAGTTCCTGGTCTGAGGAGGCCCTCGCCATGCGTATTCAGACGACGCGCTTTGGGTCCCTGGATGTAGAGGCTTCCTCCATTCTGCGGCTCCACCCCGGACTGCTGGGGTTCGAGACACGCCACCGGTATGTGCTGCTACAGACCGAGGAGAACCCCCTCTTCCAGTGGCTGCAGTGCGTGGATGACCCGGCACTCGCGTTTGTCGTCATTGATCCGGTGCGATGGTTCCCCGACTATGAAGTCATTCTGAGCAGCGAGGACGCCGCGGCGCTGGGCATTGAGGACCCGGATGACGCCGGCATACTCGCCATCGTCACCTTGCCCGCGCGTTTGGAGGAGATGACCGCCAACCTGCTGGGCCCCATCGTCATCAACGTGCATACCCGACGGGGGAAGCAGGTCGTGCTGGACAACCCGAGGTACCACACCCGGCACCGGCTTCTCCCGCAAACCTTGACCGCAACCTACGCCGCTTGATCGGAGCAAGGCGATGCTGATACTCTCGCGGAAGGCCGGGCAGGGCGTAGTGATCGGCGAGGAAGTCGAGATCACCGTTCTTGAGGTACGCGGTGATGTCGTACGCCTGGGCATCCACGCACCCCGCGAGGTCTCCGTTCACCGCACGGAGGTCTACCTTCAGATTGCGGAGGCAAACCGGGATGCCGCCGCCGCAGATAAGGACGCGCTCAGCCGCGCGGCCGCCATCCATCCGCCCGGCCGTCCGGCCACGGATCAGGGGCCCGGCCTCTCGGTGGTGGTCCGCCGCCCGGCGGCCTGAGCTCGACGCCTGCCCTTGACGGGCGGGCGCGGTGGAACGGGCGAAAGGATGCGCCCGATCCAACATGCCTTTCGTTTAGGTCGTTGCCACTCCTGCGGCCTCCAACACGGCGCGTGCCACGCGGAGGACGTTGCCGCCCAGGATCTTCCGGATCTCCTCATCGCTGAAGCCACGCTGCACCAGTCCCACGGTGATCAGCGGCCAGTTCGTCCACGCCAGGCTCTGCACCTGATGCGGCTGGTGCCATGCGG